>NZ_JAUSZJ010000001.1 GCF_030817475.1 Streptomyces sp. V2I9
CGGTACGCCAGGCCCACGACGCCGGAGCCGGCGTGTTCCTCGAACTCGGCCCGGACGGCGTGCTCAGCGCCCTCGTCCCGCACCTCACCGACGACGCGAGGGCCCTCCCCGCCCTGCGCTCCGGCCACGGCGAGCACACCACCCTGCAGCGTGCCCTCGCCGCCATCCACGCACGCGGCGCCCGAATCGACCGGTCCGCCGTGTTCGCGCTCCGCGCCGGCCGGCGCATCGCCCTGCCCGCCTACGCCTTCGCCGCCGACCACCACTGGCCCTCCGGCATCTCCTGGGCGGGCGATGTCGCCTCCGCCGGCCTCGGCGTCACCGACCACCCGCTGCTGGGCGCGGGCACCTCCCTCGCGGAGGACGACGGATACCTCTTCACCGCCCGGATCTCGCCGGCCACCCACCCCTGGCTCACGGAGCACCGGGTGCACGGCCGGATCGTCGTGCCCGGCACCGCGTTCGTGGACCTCGCGATCCGGGCCGGTGAACAAGCCGGGACCGACCAGCTGGACGAACTGGTCCTGGAGACGCCGCTGACCGTGCCCGAGGACGGCACCGTACAGGTGCAGCTGACCGTCGGGGCGGCCGACGACGAGGGCCGACGGACCCTCACCGTGCACTCCCGGCGCGAGGACGGCACGGCCCTCGACGGCTGGCCGGACCGCCCGTGGACCCGCAACGCCACCGGCGTCCTCACCCCCCGGCCCCGGACCGTCACCGAGGACCCCGAACTCGCCGCCACCTGGCCACCCCGGGACGCCACCCCCACCGACCCGGCCGCACTCTACGAACGGCTCGCGGCCGGCGGCCTGGAGTACGGCGACCTGTTCCGCGGCGTCCGCGCCGCATGGACACGCGGCCAGGACGTCTTCGCCGAACTCACCCTGCCCGAAAGCGCCGCCACGGGCTTCGGACTGCACCCGGCCCTGCTCGACGCCGCACTCCAGTCCGCCGCCGCCCACAGCGACGGCACCGGCACCGGCCTGCCCTTCTCCTGGTCCGGGGTGACGCTCTGGGCATCCGGAGCGACCCTCCTGCGCGCCCGGATCTCACCCGCCGGCGACGGCGACGGCGTCCGCGTACAGGCGGTCGACCCGGCCGGCAGCCCCGTCATCACCGTGGAGCGGGTCGTCACCCGGCCCGCACCGGCCCTCACCGACGAGACCCCCCACCCCGAGGACCTCTACCGCCTGGAGTGGACCCCCCTCCCGGCAGCCGGACCCGGACCCGGCGAGATCGCACAGTTCGGAGGCGGCGAACCGCTCGTCGACCGGACGGGCACCCTCGACGACCTCGCCGGCGACGGCCCGGCCCCCACCCATCTGGTGCTGTCCGCCTGCCCGGACGCCCACACCCCCACCGACGCCCGCGCCGTCCTCACCCGCACCACCGAACTCCTGGGACACCTGCAAGCCTGGCTCGGCGACGAACGCTACGCGGACACCAGCCTGATCGTCGCCACCCGGGGCGCGGCCCAGGCCGACCCCGCCGACACCCTGCCCGACGTGGCAGGGGCCGCCATCGGCGGACTGGTGCGCTCGGCACAGGCGGAGCACCCCGGCCGGATCATCCTGGTCGACCTGGACACCCGGCCCGGGAACGACGCCCACGCACTCGACCTCGCCGTCATGTCCGGCGACCCGCAGACCGCCGTACGCGCGGACACCGTGCTCGCGGCCCGGCTGACGAGGGAGGACCACGGCCTCGTGCCGCCTCCCGGCGGGGCCTGGCGCGTGGGAGTGACCGAGCGCGGCGCGGTGGAGAACATGACGCTGCTCCCGGCACCGGACGCGGCGGCGGAACTGCGGCCCGGCCAGGTACGGGTGACGGTGCGCGCGGCGGGGGTGAACTTCCGCGACGTCCTGAACGTCCTGGGCATGTACCCGGGCGAGGTGCTGGTGGGAGGCGAAGCCGCCGGCGTGGTCGCCGAGGTGGGCCCCGGAGTGTCCCGCCTGGCGGTGGGCGACCGGGTGACGGGGTTCTTCGACGGCGCGATGGGCCCGCTCGCGGTCACCGACGAGCGGCTGCTGGCGCGGGTCCCGCACGGATGGACCTTCGCCCAGGCGGCGGCGGTACCGATCGCCTTCGTGACCGCGTACTACGGACTGGTGGACCTGGCAGGGCTGTCGGCCGGCGAGAAGGTGCTGGTCCACGCGGCGGCCGGCGGTGTCGGGATGGCGGCGGTGCAGCTGGCCCGCCACCTGGGCGCGGAGGTGTACGGAACGGCGTCGCCCGGCAAATGGGAAGCCACCGGCCTGGACACCGGCCATCTCGCCTCCTCACGGGATGTCGGATTCGAGGAGGAGTTCCGGGAGCGGACCGGCGGGCGCGGACTCGACGTCGTCCTCAACGCGCTGGCCGGAGAGTTCGTGGACGCCTCGGCACGCCTGCTGGCGCCGGGCGGACGGTTCGTGGAGATGGGCAAGGCGGACATCCGGGAGGCCGACGCGTTCGACGGACGCCACTACCGGGCGTTCGACCTCCAGGAGGCAGGACCCGAACGCATCGGGGAGATCCTGGCCGAGGTCCTGGGGCTCTTCGCGGCGGGAACACTGGTGCTGCCACCGGTACGGGCCTTCGACGTACGGCGGGCACCGGACGCGTTCCGTTTCGTGAGCCAGGCCCGCCACGTGGGCAAGGTCGTCCTGTCCGTACCCGCCGCCTGGGACGCCAACGGCACGGTGCTGGTCACCGGCGGCACCGGAGCGCTCGGCGCCCTCACCGCCCGCCACCTGGTCACCGAACACGGCGTGCGCCACCTGCTGCTGGCCGGACGGCGCGGAGCACAGGCCGAGGGCGCCGCCGAACTGACCGCCGAACTGACCGCCCTGGGAGCCGAGGTCACCCTCGCGGCCTGCGACGTCACCGACCCCGCCGCACTGAAAGCCCTCCTCGCCCACGTCCCGCCGCACCACCCGCTCACCGCCGTGGTCCACGCGGCCGGCACCCTCGACGACGGCCTGGTCGAGTCCCTCACCCACGACCGGCTCGGGACCGTCCTCGCACCCAAGACCGCCGCCGCCGCCCTGCACGAGGCGACGGCCGGCACCGACCTGGCCGCGTTCGTCCTGTACTCCTCGATGTCCGGGACCCTCGGCAGCCCCGGCCAGGGCAACTACGCCGCCGCCAACGCCTACCTGGACGCCCTCGCCCGCCACCGGCACGCCCGCGGACTGCCCGCCCTGTCCCTCGCCTGGGGCCCCTGGGCCGGCGCCGGCGGCATGGCCGAGGCCCTCACCGCATCCGGGACCGCCCGCATCAGCCGCTCCGGATTCCCCCCACTGGACCCCGAGCGCGGCCTCGGCCTGCTGGACACCGCCCTGGAACTGCCCGACGCGGCGCTGCTCCCCACCGTGCTGGACACCGCCCGCCTCGCCGCCTCCCCGGCACCCCTGCCCCCCCTGCTCCAGACACTGGTCCGACCCGCACGCCGGGTCGCCGACCGCTCCGTCACCCCCGGCGGCCTCGCCGAACGGCTGCAGAGGCTGCCCGCCGAGGACCGGCTCCGCACCACCCTGGAACTGGTACGCGGCCAGGTCGCCTCGGTGCTCGGCTTCACCTCACCGGACGCGGTCGACCCGACCCGACCGTTCAAGGACCTCGGCTTCGACTCGCTGACCTCGGTGGAACTGCGCAACAGCATCGGCCGGGCCGCCGGCCGCAGACTGCCCGCCACCCTCGTCTTCGACCACCCGACCCCCCACGCCCTCGCCACCCACCTCGTCACCGAACTCCTCGGCGACCTCGCCGCCCCCGCACCCACCGGGCCCACCACCCGCACGGAGACCGCCGGCGACCCCATCGCGATCGTCGGCATGGCCTGCCGCTTCCCCGGCGGGGCCGACACCCCCGAGGCACTGTGGCGGCTCGTCGCCCAGGAGCGGGACGCCGTCGGAGACTTCCCTACCGACCGGGCCTGGGACCTCGCACACATCTACGACGACACCGGGGAGACCGGGAACCGGCACACCTTCGAAGGCGGCTTCCTCCACGACGCCGCCGGCTTCGACCCGGCCTTCTTCGGCATCAGCCCCCGCGAGGCCCTGGCCATGGACCCCCAGCAGCGGCTGCTGCTGGAAACCTCCTGGGAAGCCTTCGAACGGGCCGGCGTCGACCCGGCGGAACTGCGCGCCACCTCCACCGGCGTCTACATCGGCACCGCCACCTCCGGCTACGGCCTGGGCCGGTTCGACGTACCCGAAGGCTCCCGCCCCCACGTCCTCACCGGCACCGCCACGAGCGTCATCTCCGGCCGGCTGGCCTACACCTTCGGCCTCGAAGGACCGGCGGTGACCGTGGACACCGCCTGCTCGTCGTCGCTGGTCGCCCTGCACCTGGCCATCGGCGCCCTGCGCCGCGGCGAGTGCACGATGGCACTGGCCGGCGGCGCCACCATCATGTCGGTACCGGGCATGTTCACCGACGCCGCCCAGGGCGGCGCGCTCGCGCCCGGCGGCCGCTGCCGCGCCTTCTCCTCCGACGCCGAAGGCACCGGATGGGGCGAAGGCGTCGGCATGCTCCTGGTCGAGCGGCTCTCCGACGCCCGACGCAACGGCCACGAGGTCCTGGCCGTGGTGCGCGGCAGCGCGGTCAACCAGGACGGCGCGTCCAACGGGCTGACCGCCCCCCACGGCCCCGCCCAGCAGCGGGTCATCCGCGCGGCGCTCGCCGACGCGGGCCTGGAGCCCACCGACGTGGACGCCGTCGAGGCCCACGGCACCGGCACGGAACTCGGCGACCCCATCGAGGTCCAGGCCCTGATGGCCACCTACGGGCGCGGCCGCGACGACGCACAGCCCCTGTGGCTGGGGTCGCTGAAGTCCAACATCGGCCACACCCAGTCGGCCGCCGGCGTCGCCGGGATCATCAAGATGGTCATGGCCCTGCGCCACGGCATGCTGCCGCGCTCCCTGCACATCACCGAACCCACCCACCACGTGGACTGGGAGGGCAGCGGGGTCCGGCTGCTGACCGCACCGGTGCCGTGGGCGGACGCGGGACGACCGCGCCGGGCCGCCGTCTCCTCGTTCGGCATGAGCGGCACCAACGCCCACACCGTCCTCGAACAGGCCCTCCCGGAACCCGCCCCCGCCCCGGACCCGGCTCCGGAACCGTCCGCGACCCGCACCGGCCCGGAAGCCGCCCTGCCCTGGCTGCTCTCCGCCCGCACCCCCACCGCCCTGCGCGAGCAGGCCCGGCGGCTCGCCGCCCGACTCGACGCCGAACCCGGCCTCGCCGGCCACGACGTCGCCCACTCCCTGGCCACCACCCGCTCCCGCTTCGAACACCGCGCCGTCCTCCTCGGCCCCGACCACCACGCCCAGCTGACCGCGTTCGCCGAAGGCACCCCCACACCGGGACTGGTGACGGGAACGGCGGGCCGCACCGGCCGGGTGGCGTTCGTCCTCCCCGGCCAGGGCTCGCAATGGCCCGGCATGGCCGACCTGCTGCTGGAGCAGTCCGCGACCTTCCGGAACACGCTGCGGACCTGCGCCCTGGCACTTCAGGAACACCTCGACTGGTCGGTCGAGGACACCCTGCGCGGCCTGCCCGGCGCCGGGAACATGGAACGGGTCGAGGTCATCCAGCCCGTCCTGTTCGCAACGATGGTCGCGCTCGCCGCCCTGTGGCGCGAGCACGGCGTCGAACCGGAGGCGGTCGTCGGGCACTCGCAGGGCGAGATCGCCGCCGCCCACCTCGCCGGCGCGCTGACCCTGGAGGACGCCGCACTGGTCGTCACCCAGCGCAGCCGCCTGCTGTCGCGGGTCGTCGGCCAGGGAGCGGTGGCCTCCGTCTCGCTCCCCGCCCAGGAAGCCCTCGAACGGCTGGAACCCTGGGGCGACACCCTCAACATCGCCGCCGTCAACGGCGTCTCGTCCGTCTCCGTCGCCGGCGACGAAGCACCGCTGGACGCATTCCTCGCCGACCTGGAAACCCGCGGCATACGCTTCCGCAAGCTCCGGATCAAGGGCGCGGCCCACTCCGCCGTCGTCGACCCGCTGCGCGAGGAGGCCCTCGCGGCGCTGGCACCCGTACGGCCCCGCCCCTCCCGCATCCCCTTCTACTCCACCGTCACCGGCGGACTCCTCGACACCACCGGGCTGGACGCGGAGTACTGGTACCGCAACATGCGCCAGACCGTGCAGTTCGCCCCCGCCACCCGCGCCCTGCTCGCCGACGGGTACGGCGTCTTCGTCGAGTGCAGCCCCCACCCGGCACTCGCCGGGGCCGTACAGGAGACCGCGGAGGACACCGGCGCCCCCGACCCCGTACTGCTGGCCTCGCTGCGCCGCCAGGAGGGCGGGCTGGAGCGGTTCTCCGTCTCGCTCGCCGAAGCGTTCACCCGCGGCGCCGCCCCCTCCTGGGCCTCCCGCGGCACCACCGTCGACCTGCCCACCTACCCCTTCCAGCGGGACCGCTACTGGTGGGAGCCCCTCCCGGCGGAGACCGCGGGCCCCGACCGGGGCGCCACACCCGAGGAGAACCGGTTCTGGACGGCGGTCGAGGACGGTGATGCCCGGGCGCTCGCCGAGTCCCTGGGCACCGACGCCCTCGCCCCCGCACTGCCCGCCCTCGCCGCATGGCGGCGCCGCTCCCACGACCGGTCCACCGTCGACGGCTGGCGCTACCGGGTGGAGTGGAAGCACACCCCCCTCACCGGCCCCGCCCGGCCCGAGCCGACCGGCACCTGGGCGATCGTCACCGGCCCCGAACAGCAGGAACTGGCCGGCCGGCTCGCCACGCTGGTGAACCAGGCCGGCGGCACGGCCCACGTCACCACCGAACCGCCCGCCGAACCCTCCGAAGACCGGCCGCTGTCCGGAGTGATCTCCCTCCTCGCCCTCGACTCCCGCCCGCACCCCCTCCACCCGGGCATCACCCTCGGCACCGCCGGCAACCTCGCCCTGCTGCGCACCGTCACCGCCCGCCCGGCCCCCCTCCCGCTCCACCTGGTCACCAGCGGCGCCGTCTCCGTCGGCCGCACGGACCCCGTACGGGACACCGCCCAGGCCGCCACCTGGGGGCTGGGCCTGGTGTCCTCCCTGGAGCGGCCCGACTGCTGGGGCAGCCTCGTCGACCTCCCGGAACAGCCCGACGACCGGGCCCTGAACAAGCTCGTGCGGCTGCTCGCCCACCTGCCCCGGGACCCCGAGACCTCCGGCACCGAGGACCAGCTCGCGATCCGCCCCGCCGGAGTGTTCGCACGCCGCATGGTCCGGGCCCCGCAGAGCACCCCGGTCCGCTCCTGGCAGCCCGGCTCCACCGTGCTGATCACCGGCGGCACCGGCGGCATCGGACGCCACCTCGCCCACCACATGGCCGCCCGGGGCGCACGCAAACTCGTCCTCACCGGCCGCCGCGGCCCCGACACCCCCGGCGCCCGGGAACTGGCCGACGAACTCACCGCACGAGGCGTCGAGACGATCGTCGCCGCATGCGACGTCACCGACCGCGACCAGCTCGCCGCGCTGCTCGCCGAACACCCCGCCGACACCGTGATCCACGCCGCCGGTGTGGCGCAGGCGACCGCGCTCGCCGACTGCCAGGAGAGCGAACTCGCCGCGGTGACCGCCGCCAAGACCGAAGGCGCCCGGCACCTGGACGAACTGGCCGGCGACGCCGGCACGTTCGTGCTCTTCTCCTCCGGCGCGGGCGTCTGGGGCGGCGCGGGCCAGGCCGCCTACGCGGCGGGCAACGCCGTACTCGACGCCCTGGCCCGCGACCGCCGGGCCCGGGGCCTGGCGGCCACCGCCGTCGCCTGGGGCGGCTGGGCCGAGGGCGGCATGGCCGACGACGGGCGGGCCGCCGCCGAACTCGGCCGGCGCGGACTGCACGCGATGGACCCGCGCCTCGCCCTCGAAGCGCTCGACCAGGCCCTGGACGCCGACGAGACCTGCCTGACCGTCGCCGACATCGACTGGGAACGCTTCGCACCCGGCTACACGGCCGCCCGCGCCCGCCAGCTGATCATGGACATCCCCGAGGTCCGGGCCGCACTCACGGCCCCCGACACCCCGGCCGACCGCCCCGGCGAGCCCGACGAACTCCACGACGAGCTCGTCGGACTGACCGGACCGCAGCGGACCCAGCGCCTGCTCGCACTCGTCACCGAGCACGCCGCCGCCGCACTCGGCTACGCCGACTCCACCGCGATCGAGGCCCGCCGCGCCTTCCGGGACCTGGGCTTCGACTCGCTCATGGCCGTCGACGTGCGCAACCGCCTGCAGGCCGCCACCGGCCGCAAGCTGCCGCCGACCCTGGTGTTCGACCACCCCACCCCCGCCGACCTGGCCGACCACCTGCTCCTCGAAATCCTCGGCGAGCAGGACGCGGACGGGGGCGCCACGGCCCGGACCGTCGGCGCCGCCGACGACGAACCGCTGGCCGTGATCGGCATGAGCTGCCGGTACGCCGGCGGCGTGAACTCGCCCGAGGACCTGTGGCGGGTCGTGCTGGAGGGCACCGACGCCATGGGCCCCTTCCCGCAGGACCGCGGCTGGGACCTGGACAACCTCTTCCACCCCGACGCCGACCACCCCGGCACCTCCTACGTCGACGAGGGCGGATTCCTCGACGACGCCTCCCACTTCGACGCGGCCCTCTTCGGCATCAGCCCCCGCGAGGCGGTCGCCACCGACCCGCAGCACCGGCTGCTGCTGGAGGCGACCTGGGAGGCGATGGAACGGGCCACGATCGACCCGTCGTCCCTGCGGGGCAGCCCGACGGGCGTCTTCGTCGGCGCCTCGTTCGTCGGCTACGGCATCGGCGCCCAGCAGCCGGGCAACGGGGCCGAGGGCTTCTTCCTCGCCGGCACCGGCACCGCCGGCGCCTCCGGCCGCATCTCCTACACCTTCGGCCTCGAAGGGCCCGCCGCCACCGTCGACACGGCCTGCTCGTCCTCCGCCGTGGCCATCCACCTGGCCTGCCAGGCACTGCGCAACAACGAATGCGACATGGCGGTCGCCGGCGGCGCCGCCGTCCTGGCCACCCCCGCCTCCTTCACCGAGTTCAGCCGCCAGCGCGGCCTGGCCGCCGACGGCCGGTGCAAACCCTTCGCCGCCGCCGCCGACGGCACCGGCTGGGGCGAGGGCGTCGGCGTGATCCTGGTGGAGCGCCTCTCGGACGCGCTGCGCAAGGGACACCCCGTCCTCGCACTGATCCGCGGCACCGCCGTCAACCAGGACGGCGCCTCCAACGGCCTGACCGCCCCCAGCGGCCGCGCCCAGCAGAAGGTCATCCGCCAGGCGCTCGCCAACTCCCGTCTGGAACCCGCCGACATCGACACCGTCGAGGCGCACGGCACCGGCACCACCCTCGGCGACCCCATCGAGGCCCAGTCCATCCTGGCGACCTACGGCCAGAACCGCCCCGAGGACCGGCCGCTGCTGCTCGGCTCCGTCAAGTCCAACATCGGCCACACCCAGTCCGCGGCCGGCGTCGGAGGCGTCATCAAGACCGTCATGGCGCTGCGCGAAGGGATCCTGCCCGCGACCCTGCACATCGACGAGCCGACCCCGCACGTCGACTGGACGGCGGGAGCGGTCGAACTCCTCACCCGCACCACCCCCTGGCCCGACACCGACGGGCGCCCCCGGCGGGCCGGCGTGTCCTCCTTCGGCGGCAGCGGCACCAACGCCCACCTGGTGCTGGAGCAGTACGTCCCCCGGCCCGCCCCCGCCGAGGACCCCCGACCCGCCCCCGACCCGCAGCCCGCCCCCGGGCCCGACCGGGCCCCCGAGCTCGACGGCGTGGTGGCACCCTGGACGCTGTCCGCCCGCACCGCGGAAGCGCTGCGCGGCCAGGCCCTGCGGCTCCTGGAACACCTGGACACCGCGCCCGCCGCCCACCCCGCGGACATCGCCCACTCCCTGACCACCACCCGCGCCCTGCTCGGACACCGCGCAGCCGTGGTCGCCGCCGACGCCGCCGACCGCCGCGCCGCGCTCCTGGCCCTCACCCGCGGCGAGGCCGCACCCCACCTCGTCCAGGGCACCGCACGACCCGGCAAGGTCGCCTTCGTCTTCCCCGGCCAGGGCGGCCAGTGGGAGGGTATGGCCCTCGAACTCATGGAGACCTCCGAAGTCTTCGCCGCCGAGCTGTACGCGTGCGCCGAGGAATTCACCCACCACGTCGACTGGTCGCTCATCGACGTACTGCGCGGCGCCGAGGGCGCCCCGCCGCTGGACCGGATCGACGTGGCACCGGTCGTGCTGTTCGGTGTGACCGCGGCACTCGTCGCCCTCTGGCGGGCCCACGGCGTCGAACCCGACATGGTCCTGGGCCACTCGCAGGGCGAGATCGCCGCCGCCTACGTCTCCGGCGCCCTCTCACGCGCCGAAGCGGCCCGGATCGTCGCCCTGCGCGGCAAGGTGCTCCTCCCGCTGGACGGCGTCGGCGGCATGGCCTCCGTGGCCCTGCCCGCGGACCAGCTCCCCGAACTGCTGGAACCCTGGGGCACCCGCCTGTCCGTGGCCGGGATCAACAGCCCCGCCTGGACCGTCGTCGCCGGCGAGAGCGAAGCCCTGGACGACTTCCTCACCACCTGCGAGAAGGGCGGCGTCCGCGCCAAGCGCATCCGGGTCCGCTTCCCCTCCCACTGCGCCCAGGTGGAACCCGCCGCCCGCGAACTGGCAGAACTCCTCACCGACCTCAGCCCCGGGACGGGCAGCGTCCCCTTCCACTCCACGGTCACCGGCGAACGCACGGACGGCGAACTCCTCGACGCCGCCTACTGGCAGCAGAACCTCGCCACACCCGTCGACCTCGACCGGGGCGTACGCGGACTGATCGAACACGGCGCCCGCTTCCTGGTGGAGATCGGCCCGCACCCCGTCCTCGCCCCCTCGCTCGGCGAGATCCTCGACGACCTCCCCGACCTCGGCCCCGGCGAGGTCACCGTGCTCGGCACGCTCCGCCGCGACCACGGCGGCATGGAACGCTTCCTCCTCTCCGCCGCCGAACTCCACACCCACGGAGGCCCCGCCGAACTCACCACCCCCCTCACCGGCCTCCCGGTACGGACCGTCCCGCTGCCGGTGTACGCCTTCCAGCGCGAGCGGTACTGGCTCGACACCGCCCCTCCGGGCACCGGCGACCTCGGCGCGGCAGGCCTGAACAACACCGGCCACCCGCTGCTCACCGCCGCACTGACCCTCGCCGACGGCACTCACACCGTCTTCACCGGCCGGCTCTCCCTGCGCACCCACCCCTGGCTCGCCGACCACGCCGTCCTGGGCGCCGTCCTGCTGCCGGGCACCGCCTTCGTGGAGATGGCCCTGCACGCCGGCACCCGGACACAGGCCCCGGTACTGGAGGAACTCGCCCTGGGCGCACCCCTGGTGCTGGGCGAGAACCACGCCGTGGAGGTACAGCTCACCGTCGGCGCCCCCACCGACACCGGCCGCCGTGAGGTCTCCGTCCACGCACGCGACGCCGACCTCGCGGACGCCCCGTGGGTCCGCCACGCCACCGGCACCCTGGCCCCCGACACCCCCGCGCCCACCGCCCACCCGCTCACCGCCTGGCCGCCGCCGGGCGCCGAACCCGTCGAACTCACCGGCTTCTACGACGCCATCGCGGACGCCGGCTACAGCTACGGCCCCGCCTTCCGGGCACTCACCGGAGCCTGGCACCGCGACGACGCCCTCTTCGCCGAGGTCCGCCTGCCCGACGACCTGTCCGACCGGGGCTTCCTCCTCCACCCCGCGCTGTTCGACGCCGCCCTGCACGGCATCGGCCTGCTGCGCCGCCTGCGCGACGACGCCGACACCGCCCGCACCGCCGACCTCCCCTTCATGTGGCGGGAGGTGACCCTGCCCGCCACCGGCACCGCGACCCTGCGCGTACGGCTCACCGAGTCCGACGACGGCGTCGCCCTCGAACTCTTCGACGACACCGGAACACCGATCGGCGCCGTGGGCGCCCTCGTCGCCCGCCCGGCGGGCGCCGAACTGGCCGCCGTCCGCCACAGCCCCGCCGAGACCCTCCTGCACGTCGACTGGGGAACCGAGGTGCCGCTCCCCGCCACCGCGCCCGGCCGCGTCGCCCTGGTCGAGGACGCCACCTGGCCGGGCGGGGCGTTCGGGGACACGAAACCCGACGAGGCCGACCTCGTCCTCGCACCCTTCCTCGACCCCGCCACCGGACCCGACACCGCCGGCGCCGTGGAGGAGGCCGTCACCCGTGCCCTCGCCCTGATCCACGACCGGATCACCGACGAACAGCACACCGCACAGCCCCTCGTCCTGGTCACCCGCGGCGCCGTCGCCACAGCCGACGACGACCTCACGGACCTGGTCAACGCCCCCGTACGCGGCCTGCTGCGCTCCGGGCAGGCCGAACACCCCGGCCGGTTCCTGCTGGTCGACCTCGACCCGGCGACCGACCCGGACCCCGACCTCGTCCACCGGGCCGCCGCCGCCGCACTCGACGCGGGCGAGAGCGAGGTCGCCGTACGCGGCGGACTGGTCCTCGCACCCCGGCTGGTGAGGATGCCCGTACCCGAAGGACCGGCCGACGGGTCACCCCCGCGCACCGGCCTGGAGACGGCCGACGGCACCGTCCTGGTCACCGGCGCCACCGGCACGCTCGGCAGCGCCCTCGCCCGGCACCTGGTGCGCCACCACGGAGTGCGGCACCTCCTGCTGATCAGCCGCAGCGGCCCGGCCGCCCCCGGAGCCGGCGAACTGGTCACCGAACTGGAGGGCCTGGGAGCCCGGGCGACCGTGGCCGCCTGCGACGTCGCCGACCGCGACGCACTGGCCGCCACCCTGGCCGGCATCCCCGCGGACCACCCGCTGACCGCGGTGGTGCACACCGCCGCAGTCCTGGACGACGGCGTCCTCACCCACATGACGGAGCAGAGCGTCGCACGCGTGCTCGGACCCAAGGTACGAGGAGCCCTCAACCTCCACGAACTGACCCGCGACGCCGAACTCACCGCGTTCGCCCTGTTCTCCTCCGCGGCCGGTGTGCTCGGCGGCGCCGGCCAGGCCAACTACGCGGCGGCCAACGTGTTCCTGGACGCCTTCGCCGCGCACCGCCGCCGCCTGGGGCTCCCCGCGGTGTCGCTGGCCTGGGGGCCGTGGGCCGAACGCACCGGACTGACCGGCACCCTCACCGACGCCGACGTGCGCCGCGTGACGCGCTCCGGCATGAGCACACTCACCACCCGCGACGGCATGGCCGCCTTCTCGGCCGCCTGCGCCGCCGACCGGCCACTGGTGGTACCCATGGCGTTCCGGCCGGCGGCCCTGCGGGGACGCGACCAGGTGCCCCCGCTGTTCCGCACGCTCGTTCCCCGACAGAAGCAGCGCACGGAAACCGGCACCTCGGACCCCACCGCCCTGCGCACCGCGCTCTCCGCGGCCACCGAGGCCGACCAGCGGCGCATCGTGCTCGACCTGGTCCGAGGCCAGGTGGCCGCCACCCTCGGCTTCGCCACCACCGCCGAAGTCGACGCCGAACGGGGCTTCCTGGAACTCGGCCTGGACTCCCTGACCGGCGTCGAACTGCGCAACCGGCTGGCCGCCGCCACCGGACTGCGCCTGCCCGCAACCCTGGTCTTCGACCACCCCAACTGCGCCGACCTCGCCCGCCATCTCCGTACCGAACTGGCCCCCGAACCGGTACGCGAGGCCGACCGGCTGCTGGCCGAACTGGCCCGCCTGGAAGCCGGCCTGGCACGCGTCGACGACGAGGAAGGCCGCGCCCGCGTGGCGGCCCGGCTGCGGGCCCTGGCCGACCGATGCAACGGCGAGCAGACCAGGCGGGAAGACGACCTGGACTCCGCCTCGATCGAGGAGGTCTTCGACCTGCTCGACACCGAGTTCGACACGCCGTGAGAGGACGCGAACAGCACACCATGAGCGACACGGACCCGGACCAGCAGGAGAAACTGCTCGCCTACCTGAAGCGAGCCACCACGCAACTGCGCGACGCCAACCGCCGCGTACGCGAACTGGAGGACCGCTCACGCGAACCGATCGCGGTGATCGGCATGGCCTGCCGCTACCCCGGCGGCGTCCGCTCCCCGGAAGACCTCTGGAAACTGGTCGAGTCCGGCACCGACGCGCTCGGCCCGCTGCCCACGGACCGGGGCTGGGACCCGGCCCGGACAGCAGCCGCACCACGCGGCGGATTCGTCCACGACGTCGGCGACTTCGACGCCGGGCTGTTCGGCATCAGCCCCAGAGAGGCCGCCGCCACCGATCCGCAGCAGCGCCAGCTCCTCGAAGCCTCCTGGGAGGCGTTCGAACGGGCAGGCATCGACGTACGCACCCTGCGCGGCGGACGCACCGGCGTCTTCGCCGGCGTGATGTACCACGACTACCCCTCGGTGGTCGATCCCGAAGCCCTCGACGGCTACCTGGGCACCGCCAACGCCGGCAGCGTCCTCTCCGGCCGCATCGCCTACACCTTCGGACTCCAGGGGCCCGCGGTCACCGTCGACACGGCCTGCTCCTCGTCCCTGGTGGCGCTCCACCTCGCCACCCGGGCCCTGCGCGCCGGCGAGTGCGAACTCGCCCTGGTCGGCGGGGTCACGGTCATGTCCGGACCGATGATGTTCGCGGGATTCGGCCTCGAGGACGGCAGCGCCGCCGACGGCCGCTGCAAGGCGTTCGCCGCCGCCGCCGACGGCACCGGCTGGGGCGAGGGCGTCGGCGTCCTCCTGGTGGAGCGCCTCTCGGACGCCCGGCGCAACGGGCACCGGGTCCTGGCCGTGGTGCGCGGCAGCGCGGTCAACTCCGACGGTGCATCGAGCGGCCTCACCGCCCCCAACGGCCCCGCCCAGCAACGGGTCATCCGCCAGGCCCTGGCGAGCGCCGCCCTCCTGCCCGCCGAGGTCGACGCCGTCGAAGGCCACGGCACCGGCACGACCCTGGGCGACCCGATCGAGGCCCAGGCCCTCCTGGCCACCTACGGCCAGGAACGTACCGAACCCCTCTACCTCGGCTCGATCAAGTCCAACATCGGCCACACCCAGGCCGCCGCCGGAATGGCGGGCGTGATCAAAATGGTGGAGGCGATCCGCCGGGGCATCCTGCCGGAAACACTGCACGTCGACGCCCCCACCCCCCAGGTGGACTGGTCGGCCGGCGCGGTCGAACTGCTGACCACGTCACGCCCCTGGCCGGAGACCGGCCGGCCCCGCCGGGCCGGGGTCTCCTCGTTCGGCGTCAGTGGCACCAACGCCCATGTGATCGTGGAGGGTGTCCCGGCCGGGGAACCCGATGCCGATGCCGTGGTGGCCGGTGGGGGGCCGGAGGGGGTGGTGTCGGCCGGTCTGTGGGTGCTGTCGGGGCGGGACGAGCGGTCGTTGCGTGCTCAGGCCGAGCGGTTGCGCGGGTATCTCGTGGCGCGGCCGGAGCTGTCTGCGGTGGATGTGGGGTTCTCCCTGGCGACGACGCGGACGGCGCTGGAGCACCGGGGGGCGGTGATGGGCGGTGGTCGGGATGAACTCCTGGCCGGTTTGGGTTCGTTGGCCGCCGGTGTGCCGGCTGCCGGGGTGGTGAGCGGGGAGGCCCGCTCGGGCAAGCTGGCGCTGCTGTTCTCCGGTCAGGGTTCGCAGCGGCTGGGCATGGGGCGGGAGTTGTACGAGGTGTACGGGGTGTTCGCGGACGCGTTCGACGCGGTCTGTGCCCGTGTGGACCTGGAACGGCCGTTGCGGGATGTGGTGTTCGGTGACGACGCCGGTCTGCTGGGGCGGACCGTCTACACGCAGGCGGGCCTGTTCGCCCTGGAAGTGGCCCTCTTCCGCCTGCTGGAGTCCTGGGGGGTCACCCCGGACGTGCTCGTGGGGCACTCGATCGGTGAGCTGGCCGCCGCGCATGTGGCCGGGGTGCTCTCCCTGGACGACGCCTGTGCTCTGGTGTCGGCGCGCGGGCGGCTGATGGACGCTCTGCCGGAGGGTGGGGCGATGCTCGCCGTGGGAGTGGCGGAGGAAGCCCTCACACTGCCCGACGGGGTGGACCTCGCCGCCGTCAACGGCCCCGCCTCGGTCACGGTCTCCGGGGACGCCGCGGCCGTCGCCGTCCTGGAGGAGCGGCTGCGCGGGGAGGGCGTCCGGGTCAAGCGGCTCGCGGTCTCCCACGCCTTCCACTCGCACCTGATGGAACCCATGCTCGCCGAATTCACCACGGTCGCCGAGTCGTTGACGTACCACGCCCCGCAGGTCCCGATCGTGACGACCGCGCCGGGGCAGATCGACACCCCCGCCTACTGGGTGGGTCAGGTCCGTGAGCCGGTGCGTTTCGCGGATGCGGTGCGTGCGGCTCACGGAAGCGGGGTCACCGGGTTTCTGGAGCTGGGGCCGGACGGGGTGCTGTCGGCGCAGGCGGGGATCTGTCTGGCCGATGATGCCGAGGTGAGTGTGCTGCCGGTGCAGCGTGCGGGCGGTGACGGGGTGGGTGCCCTGTTCGCGGCGGTCGCGGGCGCGCACGTCGCCGGAGTGCGGTTCGACTGGGCCGCGGTGTACGGAGGTCTCGGCGGCCGCGTCGTGGACCTGCCCACCTACGCCTTCCACCACCAGAGGTACTGGCCACTGCCCGCCTCCGGCACCGGCAGAACCGGCACCCAGGGCGCCGACGACGCCTTCTGGGCCGCGGTGCGCGGCGGCGACGCGGACACCGTGGCCGAACTGCTCGGCGTCGACCGGGGCGAGGACCGGGACCGGCTCGACCACACCTTGTCGGCACTGGCCGCATGGCACGGCCTCTACTCCGCACGAGACCTGCGCTACCGGGAGGAATGGAAGCCCGTCTCCGTACCGGTGGACCAGGTGCTCGTGGGCGGCTGGCTCGTGCTCGCACACCCCGAGCACGAGGAGACCGCCGCCGACTGCGCCGAGGCGATCCGCCGCAGCGGCGGCACCCCGATCGTCCACCTCGTCGACCCGGCCGACGCGGGCGCCGAACTCCGCCGCCTGGCGGAACGCTCCGCCTCCGACCGGCCCTGGGCGGGGGTGCTGTCCCTGCTCGGCCTGGCCGAGGGCACCGCCGTAGCCACCGGAATGGCCCTCGTCCAGACACTGGCCGCAACGGACACCCGCCTGTGGTGCGCCACCCGTGGCGCCGTGGCCCTTCCGGGCGAGGAACCGCCCGCCGCGGGCGGCCACGCCCTGTGGGCGCTGGGCCGGGTGGCCGCGCTGGAACATCCCTCGCTGTGGGGAGGGTTGATCGACCTGCCCGAGACCGGCGTCAGCGACGCCGCACTGGTCGCGGTCCTCTCCGGAGTCACCGCCGAGGACCAGGTCGCCCTCCGGGACGTACCGCTCGCACGCCGGCTGGTCACCGCCCCCGCGGTCACCACCGCACCCTGGCGCCCACAGGGCACGCTGCTGATCACCGGCGGAACGGGTGCGCTCGGCTCCCGCGTCGCCCGGTGGGCCGCCGCCGCCGGCGCCACACGGCTGGTACTGGCCGGCCGGCGCGGCCCCACCGCACCGGGCGCTGCCGAACTGGTCACGGAGCTGACGGAGCTGGGAGCCGAGACCACGGTGGTCTCCTGCGACTTCGCCGACCGCGACGCCGTCGCCGCGCTGCTGGCCGAGCACACGCCGAACGCCGTGGTGCACGCCGCCGGCGTCGGGGGAGTGGGAAGGCTGTCCGACCTCACGGAGGAGGACCTGGCCGCGGCTCAGGCGGGAAAGGCCGCCGGTGCCGAGAACCTGGACGCACTCTGCGGTGACCTCGACGCCTTCGTGCTGTTCGGATCGGTCGCCGCCGTCTGGGGCGGCGCCGGACAGGCCGCCTACGCCGCCGCCAACGCCCGCTTGGAGACCCTGGCCCTGCGGCGGGCGGCCCGCGGAGCGCCCGCGACCTGCGTCGCCTTCGGCGCCTGGGGCGGAGAGGGCATGGCCGAGGGCGCGGACGGCGAACTCGCCCGCCGGGGCGTCCTGATGATGGACCCGGACCTGGCGCTCGCCGCCATGGCCGACGCGGTCGGCGACCCGGCCCCCACCGTCACCGTCGCCGGCATCGACTGGCCGGTCTTCGCCCGCACGTTCACCTCCACCCGCCCCAGCTCCCTGCTGGCCGAACTGGAGGACGGCGCGGCCGCCGACGGGGCGGAGCCGGCCGGAGCCCCCGGCGACCTGCGCGCCGCCCTGCTCGCCCTGCCGCGCTACGAGAGGGCCGACACGGTCCTGGAACTGGTGCGCGCGCAGACCGCTCTGGTCCTCGGGCACGAGCACGGCGGTGACATCAAACCCGACCGGGCCTTCCGGGACCTCGGCTTCGACTCGCTCACCTCCGTGGAGATGCGCAACCGGCTCACCGCGGTCAGCGGCCTGTCGCTGACCGCCACGGTGGTCTTCGACTACCCGACGCCCGCCGAACTCGCCGAGCACCTCCTCGAGGAGTGCGGTATCGCCCCGGACGCCGACGAGGGCGAGGCCACCGAGGAACAGCGCGTCCGCGCCGCCCTCGCCGCCGTGCCGACGGTCCGGCTCCGGGAGGCCGGACTGCTCGCCCCCCTGCTGAGACTGGCGGGGGAGAAGACCGACGACGTGGAAGCGCCGACCGCACACGCGGTGGACGAACTGGACGGCGAGGCACTGCTGAAGCTCGTCGAAGCCAACGACGGGGAGCACTGACCATGACGGCGTCCGCCGACGAACGCTACGTCGAAGCCCTGCGCACCCTGATCAAGGAGAACGAACGGCTCAAAACCCGCAACCAGGAGCTGGTCGTCGCCGGGCACGAGCCGATCGCCATCGTCGGGATGGCCTGCCGGCTGCCCGGCGGTATCGACTCGCCCGAGTCGCTCTGGGACCTGGTGTCCGCCGGAGGCGACGGCATCAGCGAGTTCCCCGCAGACCGCGGCTGGGACCTCGGCTCCCTGTACGACCCGGACTCGCGGGGCGAGGGCACCTCGTACTCCCGGCAGGGCGGCTTCGTCCACGACGCGGGACGCTTCGACGCGGACTTCTTCTCCATCTCGCCCCGCGAGGCCGCCGCGATGGACCCGCAACAGCGCCTCCTCCTGGAAACCTCCTGGGAGGCGTTCGAGCAGGCCGGGATCGACCCGAAGCCGCTCAAGGGCAGCCCCGTCGGCGTGTACGTCGGAGCCGGTACCTCCGGCTACGGCATCGGCGTCCCCGTCGCCGAGGAAGCGGCGGGCTACGCGCTGACCGGTACCGCGACCAGCGTGCTCTGCGGCCGGGTGGCCTACAGCTTCGGCTTCGAGGGGCCGGCGGTCACGGTGGACACGGCGTGCTCGTCGTCCCTGGTGGCACTGCACCTGGCCGTACGCGCCCTCCAGGCCGGCGAGTGCTCGATGGCCCTGGCCGGCGGAGTCACCGTCATGGCCACCCCGGCCGCCTTCGTCGAGTTCAGCCGCCAGCGCGGTCTGGCCCGTGACGGCCGCTGCAAGGCGTTCGCCGCCGCCGCCGACGGCACCGGCTGGTCCGAAGGCGTCGGCATGCTCCTGGTGGAGCGCCTCTCGGACGCCCGGCGCAACGGGCACCGGGTCCTGGCCGTGGTGCGCGGCAGCGCGGTCAACTCCGACGGCGCCTCCAACGGTCTCACCGCCCCCAACGGCCCCGCCCAGCGCCGCGTCATCCTCGACGCACTGGCCGCCGCCCGGCTCTCCGCCGCCGAGGTCGACGCCGTCGAAGGCCACGGCACCGGCACGACCCTGGGCGACCCGATCGAGGCCCAGGCCCTCCTGGCCACCTACGGCCAGGAACGTACCGAACCCCTCTACCTGGGCTCCCTGAAGTCCAACATCGGCCACACCCAGGCCGCTTCCGGCGTGGCCGGAGTGATCAAGATGGTTCAGGCCATGCGCCACGGCGTGCTCCCCAGGACCCTCCACATCGACGCGCCCAGCCCGCACGTCGACTGGCTCTCGGGTGCGGTCGAACTCCTGACCGAGAACCGGCCGTGGCCCGACTCCGGAGAACCCCGCCGGGCCGGGGTCTCCTCGTTCGGCGTCAGTGGCACCAACGCCCATGTGATCGTGGAGGGTGTCCCGGCCGGGGAACCCGATGCCGATGCCGTGGTGGCCGGTGGGGGGCCGGACGGGGTGGTGTCGGCCGGTCTGTGGGTGCTGTCGGGGCGGGACGAGCGGTCGTTGCGTGCTCAGGCCGAGCGGTTGCGCGGGTATCTCGTGGCGCGGCCGGAGCTGTCTGCGGTGGATGTGGGGTTCTCCCTGGCGACGACGCGGACGGCGCTGGAGCACCGGGGGGCGGTGATGGGCGGCGGCCGGGATGAACTCCTGGCCGGTTTGGGTTCGTTGGCCGCCGGTGTGCCGGCTGCCGGGGTGGTGAGCGGGGAGGCCCGCTCGGGCAAGCTGGCGCTGCTGTTCTCCGGTCAGGGTTCGCAGCGGCTGGGCATGGGCCGGGAGTTGTACGAGGCGTACGGGGTGTTCGCGGACGCGTTCGACGCTGTCTGCGCCCGTGTGGAGCTCGAACGGCCGTTGCGGGATGTGGTGTTCGGTGACGACGCCGGTCTGCTGGGGCGGACCGTCTACACGCAGGCGGGCCTGTTCGCCCTGGAAGTGGCCCTCTTCCGCCTGCTGGAGTCCTGGGGGGTCACCCCGGACGTGCTCGTGGGGCACTCGATCGGTGAACTCGCCGCCGCCCACGTGGCCGGGGTGCTCTCCCTGGACGACGCCTGTGCTCTGGTGTCGGCGCGCGGGCGGCTGATGGACGCTCTGCCGGAGGGTGGGGCGATGCTCGCCGTGGGAGTGGCGGAGGAAGCCCTCACACTGCCCGACGGGGTGGACCTCGCCGCCGTCAACGCACCCGCCTCGGTCACCGTCTCCGGCGGGACGGAAGCCGTCACCGCGCTGGAGGAGCGGCTGCGCGGGGAGGGGGTCCGGGTCAAGCGGTTGGCGGTCTCCCACGCCTTCCACTCGCACCTGATGGAACCGATGCTGGCCGAATTCGCCACGGTCGCCGAGTCGTTGACGTACCACGCCCCGCAGGTCCCGATCGTGACGACCGCGCCGGGGCAGATCGACACCCCCGCCTACTGGGTGGGTCAGGTCCGTGAGCCGGTGCGTTTCGCGGATGCGGTGCGTGCGGCTCACGGAAGCGGGGTCACCGGGTTTCTGGAGCTGGGTCCGGACGGGGTGCTGTCGGCGCAGGCGGGGATCTGTCTGGCCGATCATGCCGAGGTGAGTGTGCTGCCGGTGCAGCGTGCGGGCGGTGACGGGGTGGGTGCCCTGTTCGCGGCGGTCGCGGGAGCGCACGTCGCCGGAGTGCGGTTCGACTGGGCCGCGGTGTACGGAGGTCTCGGCGGCCGCGTCGTGGACCTGCCCACCTACGCCTTCCAGCGTGAGCACTACTGGGCCGTCCAGCCTTCCCCCGAAGGCACGGACCCCGCGGATTGGCGGTACGCGGTCACCTGGCGGCCCCTGCCGGAAGCCGGGCAGCCGGCACTGCGCGGAACCTGGCAGGTACTGGCGGACCCCGATGCGCCCCACCACGACCTGGCCGCCTGGTGCGCCGAAGCGCTGTGGGCCCACGGCGCCACCGTCGTCGTCGGCAGCACCCCCGCTCCGGACGCCGACGGGCTGATCCTCCCCTACGACCCCCGGCCGCACGCCACCCACCCCGAGCTGTCCCTCGGGCTGGCCGCACTGCTCGCCGCGGTGCGCGGGGACGGCCCCCCGGTATGGGTACTCACCCGAGGCGCGGTCGAGACCGCTGCCGACGAGCCCGCCGCCGACCACGGGGCGGCACAGCTGTGGGCGCTGGGCCGGGCGGCCGCGCTGGAGAAGCCGCACCGCTGGGGCGGCGCCGTCGACCTCCCGGAAGAACTCGACGCGGATGCCGCCCGGAGACTGAGCGCCGTCCTCGCCGGCACGGGCGAGGACCAGGTGGCCATCCGCGCCCGTGGCGCCTTCGGCCGGAGACTGGCCCCGGCGCCCGTGCGCCCGGCCGAGCCCTGGCGGCCGCGCGGAACCACCCTGATCACGGGCGGCACCGGCGCGCTCGGCGCCCACGTCGCCCGATGGCTCGCCGGCCGCGGCGCCCCGCACCTCGTGCTGGCCGGTCGGCGCGGTGCCGAAGCCCCGGGCATGAGCGAACTCACCGCCGAACTCACCGCGGCGGGAGCCGAGGTCACGGTCGCCGCCTGCGACGTCAGCGACCGCGCCGCCCTCGACGGACTGCTGGCCGCGCACCCGCCCAGCGCCGTGATCCATGCCGCCGGCAGCGGGGAGTTCGGAACACTCGATGACGCGAGTGAGGCCGACTTCGCCACCGTGCTGGCCGCCAAGGTCACCGGAGCCCTCCACCTCGACGACGCGCTCCGCGACACGGATCTCGACGCCTTCGTCCTCTTCTCATCGGTCTCCGGTATCTGGGGCAGTGGCAGCCAGGGCGCCTACGGGGCGGCCAACGCCGCCCTGGACGCCATCGCCTCCCGCCGTGCCGCGCGGGGCCTGCCCGCCACCTCGGTGGCCTGGGGCCCGTGGCACGGCAGCGGCATGGCCGGCGCGCAGGAGACCGCCGACTACCTGCGGCGGCGCGGCTTGCGCACCATGGACCCGGCGAAGGCACTCGACGCCCTGGGCGCGGCGGTGGCCGGCGGGGACGTCTCCGTCGTCGTCGCCGACGTGGAATGGGCGCGCTTCGTTCCCACCTTCACCGCCGCCCGGCCGCAACGGCTCTTCGACGGCCTGCGCGTCATCGCGCCGCAGGCCGGGGCTGCGGCACCGGCCGCACAGGCCGGCGCCGAGGGGGGGTCCGCGTTCGCGGCCCGCCTCGCCGCGCTCGGGGCCAAGGAGCGCCGCCGTGAACTGGTCGCGTCGGTCCGTGCCCGCGTCGCCGCCGTACTGGGCCACCACGACGCCGACGCCATCGATCCCCGCAGGGCTTTCAGGGACCTGGGTTTCGACTCGCTCACCGCCGTCGAACTGCGCAACCTCCTGGCCGAAGACACCGGCTTCAGCCTGCCTGCCACCGTCGTCTTCGACCATCCCACCCCCGCCGCGCTGGCCGACCACCTCGACGACCTCGTTCTGGACGTGGACGGCGACGGGGGAGCGGTGGCCACCACCGCCGCCGCCGACGAACCCATCGCCATCGTCGGCATGGCCTGCCGCTATCCGGGAGGCATCACCTCCCCCGACGAGCTGTGGCAGGTGGTCGCCGAGGGCCGCGACGGCATCACCGACTTCCCCGAGGACCGGGGCTGGGACACCGCACGCCTCTACGAACCCGAAGGCAGCGCGGGCACCTCGTACGTCCGTGAGGGCGGATTCATCAGCGACGTCGCCGAGTTCGACGCCCGTTTCTTCGGCATCTCACCCCGCGAGGCGGTGGCCACCGACCCGCAGCAGCGCCTGATGCTCCAGGTCGCCTGGGAGGCCCTGGAGCACGCCGGCATCGATCCCGCCGCACTGCGCGGCAGCGACACCGCCGTGTTCGCGGGCACCAACGGGCAGGACTATCCGGTCCTGCTCGCCGCCGATCCCGAAGTCAGCGAGGGGCACCAGGGCGCCGGCAACGCCGCTGCCGTGCTCTCCGGCCGCGTCGCCTACACCTTCGGCTTCGAGGGACCCACTCTCACGGTGGACACCGCGTGCTCGTCGTCCCTGGTGGCACTGCACCTGGCCGTACGCGCCCTGCGCGCCGGCGAGTGCTCGATGGCCCTGGCCGGCGGGGTCACGGTGATGTCGACACCGACCGCCTTCGTGGAGTTCAGCCGACAGCTCGGGCTGGCGGCCGACGGCCGCTGCAAGGCGTTCGCCGCCGCCGCCGACGGCACCGGCTGGGGCGAGGGCGTCGGCATGCTCCTGGTGGAGCGCCTCTCGGACGCCCGGCGCAACGGGCACCGGGTCCTGGCGGTGGTGCGCGGCAGCGCGGTCAACCAGGACGGCGCCTCCAACGGTCTCACCGCCCCCAACGGCCCTGCCCAGCGCCGCGTCATCCGCAAGGCGCTGGCCGACGCCGACCTGCGGCCCGCCGACATCGACGTGGTGGAGGCGCACGGCACGGGCACCAGACTCGGCGACCCGATCGAGGCCCAGGCGCTGCTGGCCACCTACGGTCAGGAACGTGACGAACCCCTGTACCTGGGCTCCCTGAAGTCCAACATCGGCCACACCCAGGCCGCCGCCGGCGTGGCGGGTGTGATCAAGATGGTGGAGGCGATCCGCCGGGGCATCCTGCCGGAAACACTGCACGTCGACGCCCCCACCCCCCAGGTGGACTGGTCGGCCGGCGCGGTCGAACTGCTGACCACGTCACGCCCCTGGCCGGAGACCGGCCGGCCCCGCCGGGCCGGGGTCTCCTCGTTCGGCGTCAGCGGCACCAACGCCCACGTGGTGCTGGAGGCCGTCGCGGCGACCGAGCACGCCGAAACGCCGGCACCGTTGAGCGACGGCAGCACCCCGCTGCTCCCGCTGCTGCTCTCCGCCCGGACGGCGGACGCGCTTCCGGCACAGGCGGAGAAGCTGGCAGCGGCCCTCGGAGAGCACCGGATCGCCGACGTCGCCCACTCGCTGGCAACGACCAGAGGAGCACTGGAGCACCGTGCCGTGGTGCTGGCGGCCGACACCGAAACCGCGGGCGCCGCGCTGCGGAACCTCGCCGGCGCCGTCGTCGGACGGGCCGAGGAAGACAGCTCCCTGGCCGTGCTGTTCTCCGGTCAGGGTTCGCAGCGGCTGGGCATGGGCCGGGAGTTGTACGAGGCGTACGGGGTGTTCGCGGACGCGTTCGACGCGGTCTGTGCCCGCGTGGAGCTCGAACGGCCGCTGCGGGATGTGGTGTTCGGTGACGACGCCGGTCTGCTGGGGCGGACCGTCTACACGCAGGCGGGTCTGTTCGCCCTGGAAGTGGCGTTGTTCCGGCTGGTGGAGTCGTGGGGGGTGGCCCCGGATGTGCTGGTGGGGCACTCGGTGGGGGAGATAGCCGCCGCGCATGTGGCCGGGGTGCTGTCCCTGGACGACGCCTGTGCTCTGGTGTCGGCGCGCGGGCGGTTGATGGACGCCCTGCCGGAGGGTGGGGCGATGCTCGCCGTGGGGGTGGCGGAGGAAGCCCTCACACTGCCCGACGGGGTGGACCTCGCCGCCGTCAACGCACCCGCCTCGGTCACGGTCTCCGGGGACGCCGCGGCCGTCACCGCCCTGGAGGAACGACTCCGGGCACAAGGCCTACGCGTCAAGCGGCTGGCGGTCTCCCACGCCTTCCACTCGCACCTGATGGAACCCATGCTGGCCGAATTCGCCACGGTCGCCGAGTCGTTGACGTACCACGCCCCGCAGGTCCCGATCGAGACGACCGCGCCGGGGCAGATCGACACCCCCGCCTACTGGGTCGGACAGGTCCGGCAGCCGGTCCGCTTCGCCGACGCCGTGAACCGGCTCACCGGAGTACGCACAGCCCTGGAACTGGGCCCGGACGGAGTGCTGTCGGCGGCCGCCTCGGAGCTGCTGGAACAGGGCACGGCCGTACCGGCACTGCGGACCGGACGCGACGAGACCGAAACGCTGCTCCGCGCCGTGGGAACCCTGCATGTGCGGGGTGTCGCGGTGGACCGGGCCGCCCTGCTCGCCCCCGCCGGCGGCCGGCGCGTCCAGCTGCCCACCTACGCCTTCACGCGCGAGCGCTACTGGCCCTCCGCCTCGGCCTCGGCACGCTCCGGCGACGTGGTCTCCGCCGGACTGGGGGAGACCGGGCACCCCATCCTCGCCGCCGGCGTGGAACTCGCCGACGACGGCGGCCTGCTGTTCACCGGACGCATCTCCCCGCGGACGCACCCGTGGCTCGCGGAACACCGCGTGCACGGCCGGATCGTGGTGCCCGGCACCGCCTTCGTCGACCTCGCGGTACGCGCCGGCGACCAGACGGACTGCGACGTCCTGGACGAACTGGTCCTGCACACCCCGCTGGTGCTGACCGCCGAGGAATCCGTCCAGATCCAGGTCTCCGTCGACGCTCCGGGCGAGGACGGGGGACGGGAGATCACCGTCCACTCCCGCACCTGCGATGACACCGGCTGGATCGGGCAGCCGTGGACCCGGCACGCCTCCGGCACCCTGCGGACCGCCGCCCCGGCGGCCGCGCCGGAACTGTCCTGGCCGCCGGCCGGCGCCCAGCCCGTCCCGACCGACGAGCTCTACCCCTCCCTGGCCGCGGCCGGCCTGGAGTACGGCCCCGCCTTCCAGGGCCTGCGCCGAGTCTGGCGAACGGGCCAGGAACTCTGGGCCGAGGTCGAACTGCCCGAGACGGCACACGCCGACGCCGGACGCTTCGGACTGCACCCGGCACTGCTCGACGCCGCGCTCCACTCGCTCGCCGCGGGGGCGGAAGCGTCCGACGGCCCCGCCGGACCCCCCGGACTGCCGTTCTCCTGGTCGCAGGTGGCACTGACCGTCTCCGGCGCCACCACGCTCCGCGTGCGTGTCTCACCCCTCGGCGCCGACGGCGTGGAACTGCTGGCCGTCGACCCCGGCGGGCAGACCGTCGTATCCGTCGGACGCGTCGTGCTGCGTCCCCTCGCCGAGGACACCGCGACGAGGACCACCCCCGCGCGGCCGGTGCACCGGGTCGACTGGATCCCGCTGCCCGACCCGGCACGCACCCCCGGCACCTGGGCCGTCCTGGGCGACGACCCCTACGGCGCGGCCGAGGCGCTCTCGGCCCTGGGAGCCGACTGCGTACGGGCGCCCGGCATCGCCTCCGCCTCGGCCGGCCTGCTGCTGGTCACCTCGGCACCGGACGACGACCGGGACGACGCGCAGAGGCGGGTGACCGCGATGCTCGCCACCGTCCAGGACTTCCTGGCCCGCGAGGACACCGACGCCACCCTCGTGGTGCTCACCCGTGGCGCCGTCGCCGCCGGTCCCGGCGAGGACCTGACCGACCTGGCGGGCGCCGCCGTGCGCGGCCTGCTGCGCAGCGTGCAGTCGGAGAACCCCGGCCGCCTGCTGATGGTCGACATCGACGCCGACCCCTGGACGGCGCTGCTCGCCGCACCCGGCGCGGACGAACCGGAACTCGCCGTCCGCGACGGCCGGCTGTACACCCCCCGTCTGGCCTCGCCCGCGGACCGCACCCTGCGGGCGCCCGAGGGCCCCTGGCGGGTGGGCGTGGTCTCGCGGGGCGCTGTCGAGGGTGTGGGGCTGGTGCCCGCACCCGATACGGAAGCCGCCCTGGAAGAAGGACAGGTACGGGTGGCGGTACGAGCGGCGGGCATGAACTTCCGGGACGTGCTGAACGTACTGGGCATGTACCCCGGAGAGGTGGAGCTGGGAGGCGAGGCCGCCGGCGTGGTGGTGGAAATCGGGCCGGGGGTCTCGAAACTGGCCGTGGGGGACCGGGTGCTGGGGTTCTTCAGCGGGGCGATGGGCCCGTCGGCGGTGGCCGACGAGCGGCTGCTGGCCCCCGTTCCGGCCGGATGGTCCTTCGTCCAGGGCGCCGCGGTCCCGATCGCGTTCGTGACGGCGTACTACGGGCTGCTGGACGTCGGCGGTCTGTCGGCCGGGGAATCGGTGCTGGTGCACGCGGCCGCCGGCGGGGTCGGGATGGCGGCGGTGCAGATCGCACGGCACGCGGGAGCCGAGGTGTACGGCACGGCCTCGCCCGGCAAGTGGGACGCGACCGGACTGGACACCGGGCACCTCGCCTCCTCGCGGGACCTGGAATTCGAGAAGATCTTCGCGGAGCGCACGGGCGGCCGCGGGGTGGACGTGGTCCTGAACGCGCTGGCCGGAGAGTTCGTCGACGCCTCGGTGCGCCTGCTGGCTCCGGGCGGACGGTTCGTGGAGATGGGCAAGGCGGACGTCCGCGACCCGGACGCGGTGGAGGGCCGGACCTACCGCGCGTTCGATCTGAGCGAGGCCGGTCCCGAGCGGATCGGACAGATGCTGGACGAGGTGCTGGCCCTGTTCGCGCGGGGAGCGCTCACCCTGCCGCCGATACGGACCTTCGACGTACGGCGGGCGCCCGACGCGTTCCGCTTCATGAGCCAGGCCCGGCATGTGGGCAAGGTCGTGCTGTCCCTGCCGCGCGCGGTGGAGCCCGGCGGCACGGCGCTGATCACGGGGGGTACCGGTGCGCTGGGCGCGCTGATCGCCCGGCACCTGGTGGAGCGGCGCGGCGCCGACAGGCTGCTGCTCCTCAGCCGCCGGGGCCCGGACGCCGAAGGCGCGGACACCCTGGCGGCGGACCTCGAGACGGCCGGAGCGCGCGTCGAGATCGTGGCCTGCGACGTCACCGACCCCCACGCCCTGGCCCAGGCGGTGAAGGGGCGACGCATCAGCTCCGTCTTCCACCTCGCCGGCGTCCTCGACGACGGTGTCGCCACCGCCCTCACACCCGACCGTGTCGCCCCGGTGCTGGCACCCAAGATCACCGCGGCACGCACCCTGCACCAACTTGTGCCCGACGCCGAGGAGTTCGTGCTCTTTTCGTCCGTCTCCGCGACCCTGGGCAGCCCCGGCCAGGCCTCGTACGCCGCGGCCAACGCCTACCTCGACGCCCTGGCCCACCACCGCCACACCTGCGGACTTCCCGCCCTGTCCCTGGCGTGGGGCCCGTGGGACGTCGGCGCGGGCATGCTCGGCGTGCTCACCGACGGCGACCGCAGGCGGGCCGCCGGCTCCGGCCTGCCCGTACTCACCGCCGACGAAGGGCTCGCCCTGCTCGACGAGGCCCTCACCGGGCCCGACCCGGCCGTGGTGCCCGGCGCCGTCGACGTCACCGGGTTCGCCGGCCGCTCCGACGTACCGCATCTGCTGCGCGGACTGGTACGGGGCCGCCGGCGCACCGCCGCCGCGGTCCGGGAGGCCGGCTTCGCCGACCGGCTGCGGGCCCTGCCCCCCGCCGAGCGGGCGCAGGTGCTGCTGGACTGGGTGAGGTCGGAGGCGGCCGCCGTGCTCGGCTTCGCCGGAGCGGACGCCGTCGAACGGGACCGGGCGTTCAAGGACCTCGGCTTCGACTCGCTGACCGCCGTGGAACTGCGCAACCGGCTCGGCGCGGCCACCGGCACCCGGCTGCCCGCCACCCTCGTCTTCGACCACCCGACACCCGAAGCGCTCGCCGAGCGGCTCGGAGCCGACCTGGTGCCGCCCGCTCACGACCCGGCGGAGGCCGTGATGGCCGGACTCGACCAACTGGAGGCCGCGTCGGGAGAGCTGACCGACGGCGACCGTGCCCGGCTGCGCGTCAGGATGAGCGCCCTGCTCGCCCGGTGGGCGGATCAGCCCGACGGCCCGGACACCGCGGACGAGGGCCGGGACGCCGATCTGTATTCCGCCACCGAGGAAAACATCTTCGCGCTCATCGACAACGAGCTGGAGAGTCCGTGACCCACCACCCGCCGGGTGCCGGAGTTCATCCGCGTGCGGTGCGTCGGGAGGTATTGCGCGAACAGTTCCCGGAATACCTCCCGCAGTCGTCGCGTGATGCCACGGACCGGCCCGCACCGTCCGGGCCGCGTGGCGTAGTCGAAACGGCACGGCCCCCTTCCTTTGCGCCGGTCATTCCCGGCGCACCGGCCCGCCCCCCGGACGCCCGGGGCGACCTCACGGCTCGTCACCCCCCTAGGGGTGGGCTTAGGGGTTGTCGGCGGCTCGGGGTCGTTCGTAGCCTCAGTGAGGGTTTTTGCTGTTGGTATTGGGGCGATTTTCCGGGAACCCGAAAAGGCTCGGGAAACCAGAAAAGACTATGCGTCACGCGGCCCGTGTGATGGGCGTGAGATTCCCGGCGCGAAAAGCGAACTGCCGGTCCGGAGAAGGTGGCATCGAGTGGCCGACAATCAGAAGTATCTCGACTACCTCAGGCGCCTCACCGCGGATCTGCGGCAGACCCGGCGCCAGCTGCGGGAGGTCGAGGCGCGCGGGAGCGAACCCGTGGCGATCGTCGGCATGGGCTGCCGCTACCCCGGCGACGTGCACTCCCCGGAGGACCTCTGGCACCTGGTCTCCGAGGGCCGGGACGGCATCTCCGGATTCCCCCTCGACCGCGGCTGGGACACCGTCGTGTACGACGACGACCCCGACGCCGCCGGCACCACCTACGTGCGCGAGGGCGGATTCCTCCACGACGCGGGCGACTTCGACGCCGACCTGTTCAACGTCTCGCCCCACGAGGCGCTCGCCATGGACCCCCAGCAGCGGCTGATGCTGGAGACCTCCTGGGAGGCCCTGGAACGCGCCGGCATCGACCCGCTGTCCCTGCGCGGAACCCGCACCGGCGTCTTCATCGGCTCCTCGTCGTCCGCCTACGGCAGCGGTCTGCGCGCCCTCCCGCAGGGCGTCGAGGGCCATCTGCTCACCGGCGGCGCGCCCAGCGTCGTCTCCGGCCGCGTCGCCTACGCCCTGGGCCTCGAAGGGCTCGCCGTCACCGTGGACACGGCCTGCTCGTCGTCGCTGGTCGCCACCCACCTCGCCGTGCAGGCGCTGCGCAACGGCGAGTGCGACACGGCGCTCGCGGGCGGTGTCACCGTCATGGTCAGCCCGGGCATCTTCACCGAGTTCAGCAGACAACGAGGGCTCGCGGCCGACGGCCGCTGCAAGCCGTTCTCCGCGGACGCCGACGGCACCGGCTGGGCCGAGGGCGCCGGCGTCCTCGTGCTGCGCCGCCTCTCGGACGCCCGCCGCCGCGGCGACCGGGTGCTCGCCGTGATCAAGGGGTCCGCGGTCAACCAGGACGGCGCGTCCAACGGCCTGACCGCACCGAACGGCCCCTCCCAGGAACGCGTCATCCGCGCCGCGCTGGAGAACGCCCAGCTCGCCGCCGCCGACATCGACGCGGTGGAGGCGCACGGCACCGGCACCACCCTGGGCGACCCGATCGAGGCACAGGCGCTGCTCAACGCCTACGGGCAGGACCGGCCCGCCGACAAGCCGCTGTGGCTGGGGTCGATCAAGTCCAACATCGGGCACGCCCAGGCCGCGTCCGGTGTCGCCGGCCTCATCAAGATGGTGATGGCCCTGCGCGCCGAGGAGCTGCCCCCCACCCTCCACGCCACCGACCCCACCCCGCATGTCGACTGGTCCCGGGGCCACGTCCGGCTGCTGACCGCCCCGACCGCCTGGCCGCAGGACCCCGAGCGCCCTCGCCACGCGGGCGTCTCCTCCTTCAGCATCAGCGGAACCAACGCTCACCTCGTCCTGGAGAGCGCCGACGCCACGGCCGCACCCACCGAGGACGAGGACGAGGACGAATACAAGGCAGGGGCCGGGGACACCGACGCGCCCGCGCGGGGCATCGCCGACACCACGGTGCTGCCCTGGATCCTGTCCGCCCGCACCCCCGAGGCGCTGCGCGGACAGGCCGAACGGCTGGCCGAGGTCGCCGACGACCACGACCCGGCGGGCGTCGCCCGCACCCTGGCGGTCTCCCGCGCGCTGTTGGAACACCGGGCGGTGGTGCTGGGGCCGGATCGCGCCGGAGCGCTGCGGGCGCTGGCGCAAGGCGTTCCGCATCCGGACGCGGTGCTCGGCACCGCCCGTTCCGCCGAGCCCCCGGTCTTCGTCTTTCCCGGTCAGGGTTCGCAGTGGGTGGGGATGGCGGGGGAGTTGTTGGAGCGGGAGCCGGTGTTCGCCGGGGCGATGGCGGAGTGTGGGCGGGCGTTGGAGCCGTTCACGGATTTCTCCCTGTTGGAGGTGGTGCGGGGGGAGGGTGCGGAGCTGGAGCGGGTGGAGGTGGTCCAGCCGGTGTTGTGGGCGGTGATGGTGTCTTTGGCGCGGTTGTGGGCGTCGGTGGGTGTGGTGCCGGCGGCGGTGGTGGGTCATTCGCAGGGGGAGATCGCTGCGGCGGTGGTGGCGGGTGGTCTGTCGTTGGAGGACGGGGCGCGGGTGGTGGCGCTGCGGGCTCGTGCGATCGCGGGGGAGTTGTCGGGGCTGGGGGGGATGGTGTCCCTGGCGGTTCCGGTGGCGCGGGCGCGGGAGTTGGTGGCGCGGTGGGCGGGGTTGTCGGTGGCGGCGGTGAACGGGCCGGGTTCCACGGTGGTGTCCGGTGATGCGGGTGCGGTGGAGGAGTTGCTCGCGTACTGCGTGGAGGAGGGGGTCCGGGCGCGTCGTGTGCCGGTGGACTATGCCTCGCACTGTGTGCAGGTGGAGCGGGTCCGGGAGCGGTTGTTGGAGGATCTGGGTCCGGTGGTGCCGGTGTCCTCGTCGGTGCCGTTCTATTCGACGGTGAGTGGTCTGCGGGAGGACACGGCGGGGCTGGACGCGCGGTACTGGTTCGACAATCTGCGTAACACGGTGCGGTTCGAGGACGTCACCCGCACCCTGCTGACCGAGGGGCGCACCCTGTTCCTGGAGATCAGCCCCCACCCGGTGCTGGCTGTCGGAGTACAGGAAAGCATGGAGGCCGCAGGCCGTACCGGGGCGGTGCTGGGCACCCTGCGCCGCGGCGAGGGCGGCCCGCGGCGCTGGGCGACCGCGCTGGCCGAGGCCCACACACACGGAGCCCCCGTCGACTGGACACGGGTGCTGCCGCAGGCCGACCCCGTCGACCTGCCCACCTACGCCTTCCAGCACACCCACTACTGGATGACCGAACCGCCCGGGGCGGTACCCGACACGAGCGGCACCACGGACACCGACCCGGCCGAGACGGACTTCTGGGAAGCCGTCGACCGGCTCGACTACGAGCAGGTCTCCGACACCCTGCGCCTGGACTCCGGTGACGGCCTGGAAACCGTCCTGCCGGCCCTCGCGGTGTGGCGCCGGGACCGGGCAGAACACTCCACCGTGAACTCCTGGCGCTACCGCGTCGCCTGGCAGCCCGCCGACCGCGCCCCGGCCGCCGCCCTCGACGGACGCTGGCTCCTGCTGCACACCGGGAACGTCGACCCCGGCCACGCCGAACGCTGCGCCCGGGCACTGCGGCAGGCGGGCGCGGAACCGGTCGACGTCACCGTCCCCGACGACTCCCTCGACCGGTGGGGGCTCAGCGAACTCCTGCGCCAGGCCGCCGAAGGAGCCGAACCGGTCACCGGAGTCCTGTCGCTCCTCGCCGACGACCGCCGGGCACACCCCGAGGACGGGGCGGTCTCCGTCGGCCTCGGCGCGACCCTCACGGCCGTCCAGGCACTGGCCGACGCCGAGGTCACCGCCCCCCTGTGGTGCGTCACGACCGGCGCCGTCTCCACGAACCGCGCCGACCGGATCCTCGACCCCGCCGCCGCCCGCCTCTGGGGACTGGGCCGGGTGGCCGCGCTGGAACACCCCGAGCGGTGGGGAGGACTGATCGACCTGCCCGCCGAACCCGAGCCGCGGGCGACGGCCCGCCTCGCCGCCGTCCTCACCGCCGCCGAGGACCAGGTCGCCGTACGGGCCGAAGGCGTCTACGTGCGCCGCCTCCTCCACGCACCGGCCGCCGACCCCCTGCCCGCAAGAGCGGCGCCCGAGGCGGTGCTGATCACCGGTGGCACCGGTGCGCTGGGTGCCGAGACCGCCCGTATGCTCGCCCGCCGGGGCACCCGGAAACTGGTGCTGAGCAGCAGGAGAGGCCCCGACGCGCCCGGCGCCGCCGAACTGGTCGCCGAACTCGCCGCCCTGGGCGCCACCGCGGTCGTCCTCGCGTGCGATGCCGCCGACCGTGACGCCCTGGCCGCCCTGCTGGCCGAGCACCCGGTCACCGGAGTGGTGCACGCGGCCGGAACCGACCCGGCCCTGCCGCTCGACTCCACCTCCGTCCCCGTCCTGGCCGAGGGACTGCGGGCCAAGGCCGCCGGGGCCGAGCACCTCGACGCGCTCCTGCCCGACGCCGAACTGTTCGTGCTGTTCTCCTCGATCGCCGGAGTGTGGGGGAGCGGCGGCCAGGCCGCCTACGCCGCCGCCAACGCCCACCTCGACGCCCTCGCCGCGGCCCGCCGGGCGGCCGGCCGGACCGGCACCGCCGTGGCCTGGGGCTCCTGGGACCAGATCGGCATGGCCGCCAGGGGCGGCGCCGACGAGTACCTCAAGCGCCGCGGCCTGCGCCCCATGCCGCCGGGGCTGTGCGTCACCGCGCTGGAGCACGCGATCGACACCGATGCCACCTGCGTGGTCGTCGCGGACATCGACTGGGCACGCTTCACCCCCGCCTTCACCAGCCGCCGGCCCAGCCCCCTCCTCTCGGCCCTGCCCGAGGCCGCCGAGGCCCTGGCCGGGGAACCGGCCGCCGAGGACGGAACCGCGGCCGTGCGGACCCTGCTGGCCGGACTGCCGCAGTCGGAGTGGTCCCGCACCGTACTCGACCTGGTCCGCCGGGAGACCGCGGCGGTCCTCGGCTACTCCGAACCGGTCGACGCCGACCGCCCGTTCAAGGACCTGGGCGTGGACTCCCTCAGCGCCGTGACCGTCCGCAACCGGGTGGCCGCCGCTCTCGACCTGCGCCTGCCCACGACGCTGGTCTTCGACCACCCGACCCCCTCCGACGTCACCCGCCACGTGCTGTCGCTGGTCAGCGGCGACGACCGGCGGACGGCCACGACGGCCGAGGCGTCCGACGAGCCCCTGGCGATCGTCGGCATGGCATGCCGCTACCCCGGCGGCGCCTCCTCGCCGGAGGAACTGTGGCGGCTGGTCACCGAGGGCATCGACGCGGTCGGCGGCTTCCCGTCCGACCGCGGATGGCCCACCGACGACGGCACGGGCCCCGGCGACCCCTACACCCGCGTCGGCGGCTTCGTCCACAGCGCCACCTCCTTCGACGCCGGCCTGTTCGGCATCTCGCCGCGCGAGGCCATGGCGATGGACCCGCAGCAGCGGCTGCTCCTGGAGACCTCCTGGGAACTGTTCGAGCGCGCCGGGCTGGGCCCGCACGCCGTGCGCTCGACGCCCACCGGCGTCTTCATCGGCGCCTCACCCTCCGGATACGGAGTGGGCATCGCCGTCCCCGGCTCCGAAGGGCACCTGCTCACCGGAATGTCGGGCAGCGTCCTGTCCGGCCGGGTGGCCTACGCCTTCGGGCTGGAGGGCCCGACACTGACCGTGGACACCGCCTGCTCCTCGTCCCTGGTCGCCCTGCACCTCGCCGCGCAGTCACTGCGCGACGGCGAGTGCACCATGGCCGTCGTCGGCGGTGTCGCGGTGATGACCAGTCCCGGAATCTTCTCCGAGTTCGCCCGCCAGGACGGCCTGGCGTCCGACGGCCGCTGCCGGGCGTTCTCCGCCGACGCGGACGGCACCGGCTGGGGCGAGGGGGTGGGGCTGCTGCTGGTGGAACGCCTCTCCGAAGCACAGCGCAACGGGCACGAGGTCCTGGCGGTGGTGCGCGGCTCCGCGGTCAACTCCGACGGCGCCTCCAACGGCCTGACGGCACCCAACGGCCCTTCCCAGCAGCGGGTGATCCGTGCCGCGCTGGCCTCGGCCGGCGTGGAGCCGCACGAAGTGGACCTGGTCGAGGCGCACGGCACCGGCACGAGGCTGGGCGACCCGATCGAGGCACAGGCACTGCTCGCCGCCTACGGCCAGGACCGGCCCGCCGAACAGCCCCTGTGGCTCGGGTCGCTGAAGTCCAACATCGGGCACACCCAGGCCGCTGCCGGGGTCGGCGGCATCATCAAGACGGTCATGGCCCTGCGGCACGGCGTGCTGCCCCGCACCCTGCACGTGTCCGAGCCCACCCCCGAGGTGGACTGGACGGCCGGCTCGGTGGAACTGCTCACCAGCGCCCGCCCGTGGCCGGAGCTGGACCGCCCCCGCCGCGCGGGGGTGTCCGCCTTCGGCATCAGCGGCACCAACGCCCACGTGGTGCTGGAGCACGCCCCCGCCCCGGCCCGCCCCGAAACCCCCGCACCCCGGACGGCCCCGCCCCTGATCCCGTGGGCGCTCTCCGCCCGCACCTCCCGGGCGCTGCGGGAGCAGGCCGCCCGGCTGGCCGAGCGGGTCACGCACGACGACAGCCTCCACCCCCTCGACGTGGCGGTCTCCCTCGCGGACGGCCGGGCCCACCTGGAACACCGGGCCGTGGCCGTAGGACACGACCGCGAGGCCCTGCTCGCCGCACTCTCCGACCTCGCCGACGCCGGCCACCTGACCGTCCGCGACGTCGCCGAATCCGGCCGCCTGGCCCTGCTGTTCTCCGGCCAGGGTTCGCAGCGGCTGGGCATGGGGCGGGAGTTGTACGAGGCGTACGGGGTGTTCGCGGACGCGTTCGACGCGGTCTGTGCCCGCGTGGACCTGGAACGGCCGTTGCGGGATGTGGTGTTCGGTGACGACGCCGGTCTGCTGGGGCGGACCGTCTACACGCAGGCGGGCCTGTTCGCCCTGGAAGTGGCCCTCTTCCGCCTGCTGGAGTCCTGGGGGGTCACCCCGGACGTGCTCGTGGGGCACTCGATCGGTGAACTCGCCGCCGCCCACGTGGCCGGGGTGCTCTCCCTGGACGACGCGTGCACCTTGGTGTCGGCGCGCGGGCGGTTGATGGACGCCCTGCCCGAGGGCGGTGCGATGCTCGCCGTGGAGACGGCCGAGGAGGACCTCGTACTTCCCGACGGGGTGGACCTCGCCGCCGTCAACGGCCCCACCTCGGTCACGGTCTCCGGCGACGCCGCGGCCGTCGCCGTCCTGGAGGAGCGGCTGCGCGGGGAGGGGGTCCGGGTCAAGCGGCTGGCGGTCTCCCACGCCTTCCACTCGCACCTGATGGAACCCATGCTGGCCGAATTCGCCACGGTCGCCGAGTCGTTGACGTACCACACCCCGCAGATCCCGATCCTCACCACCGCCCCCGGCGACCCGGCCACCCCCGCCTACTGGGTCGGCCAGATCCGTGAGCCGGTCCGCTTCGCCGATGCCCTCGCCCAGCTCACCGGAGTACGCACCGCACTGGAACTGGGCCCCGCCGGAGTGCTCTGCGCCCTCGCCCAGGAGCAGGTCGACAGCCTGGTGGCCGCCCCCGCGCTGCGCCCGGAGCAGGACGAGGCGGAGACAGTGCTCCGCATGATCGCCCGCGCCCACACACGGGGGACCGAGATCGACTGGCCCGCGGTGACGGGCGCGGGCGACCGCGTCGACCTGCCCACCTACCCCTTCCAGCGCACCCGCTTCTGGCCCGACCTCCCGGCCCCCGACACCACCGTGACCCCGCCGCCCGCCGCCTCACCGGCGGAGTCCCGCTTCTGGGCGGCCGTCGACGAGGGCGACGTCGCGTCCCTGGCCGCCACCGCCGGCCTCGACCCGGCGGCGCTGGAGCCGCTGCTGCCGGCCCTGTCGGCCTGGCACAGCGACGCCCGCGAGCACGAAGCCGTCGGCGCCTGGCGGTACCGGATCGCCTGGACGCCCCTGGAGGAGCCGGCCCTGGTGTCCTGCGCCGGGCGGTGGCTCCTGGTCGCCCCCGACGCCGCCGCCGCGACGGCCGACGCCTGCCGCGCGGCGCTCACCGAACGGCAGGGCGAGGTCGACCTCCTCGTCGTCGACCCCGCCCACACCGACGCGGAGGAGTTCGCAGACCTGCTCCGCGACTACGTCGTCCCCGGCGAACAACTCCGCGGCGTGGTCTCCCTGCTCGCCCTGGACGAGACACCGCACCCCGACCACCCGGTGATCACCGCCGGCCTGGCCGGCACCCTCTGCCTGCTGCACGCCGCCCTCGACGTCGAACCGGGCCCGCTGTGGACCCTCACCGCCGGCGCCGTCGGCGCGGACGCGGACGAGGCGCCGGCCAGCCCCGCCCAGGCCGCCGTCTGGGGCCTGGGCCGCGTCGCGGCACTGGAACACCCCCGCCACTGGGGCGGCCTGGTCGACCTGCCCGCCGACGGCCTCGGCCACGACACGCGCCTGGCCGCCCGGCTCGCGGCCACCCTGACCCGCACCGACGACGAGGACCAGGTGGCCGTCCGGGCCACGGCCGCCCTCGGACGCCGGCTGCGCCACGCCGACCCCGTCCCCCCGCGTCCCGGCACGGGATGGACACCGAACGGCACGGTGCTGGTCACCGGCGGCACCGGCGCCATCGGCGGCCACGTCGCCCGCTGGCTGGCGACCGAGGGAGCCGAACACCTCGTCCTGATGAGCCGGCGCGGCCCCGACGCCCCGGGCGCCCGCGAACTCACCGGAGAACTCACCGCCCTCGGCTCCCGCGTCACCCTCGTCGCCTGCGACCTCCAGGACCGCGACGACGTCGGCCGGGCACTCGGCGCGCTGGCCGCCGACGGCACCACCGTCCGGACCGTCATGCACACCGCCGGCCTGGGCGTACTGGCCCCGCTCGCCGACACCGGCGTCGCCGACCTCGCCCACCTGATCGGCGGCAAGGTCGCCGGAGCCCGCCACCTCGACGAACTGCTCGACCCCACCGCACTGGACGCCGTCGTCCACTTCTCCTCCATCTCCGCGATGTGGGGCGTGGGCCAGCACGGGGGCTACGCCGCCGGCAACGCCTACCTCGACGCGCTCGCCCAACAGCGCAGCCGCGAGGGCGCCCCCGTCCTCTCCGTCGCCTGGGGACCCTGGGACGGCGGCGGCATGGTCGACCAGGCCGCCGTGGAACCGATGCTGCGCCGCGGCATCACCCTCCTCCAGCCCGGCCCCGCCATGATCGCGCTGCGCCAGGCCCTCGACGCCCGCGAACCCTCCACCGCGACCGCCGAGGTCGACTGGGAGCGGTTCGCACCCTCCTTCACCGCGCTGCGCCCCAGCCCGCTGCTCGCCGAACTGCCCGAGGTGCAGGCCCTGCGACCCGCCGGGGCCGCGGCCGCTCCCGACACCGCCGAGGACGGGTTCCGCGCCCGGCTCGCCGGACTGTCCCCGGTGGAGCGCGAACGCGCGGCGCTGGAACTGGTCCGCACCCACGCCGCCGTCGCGCTCGGCCACACGCGGGCGGAGGACATCGAACCGGACCGCACCTTCCGCGACCTGGGCGCCGACTCGCTGACCGCTGTGGCGCTGCGCGACGGGCTGGCCACCGCGAGCGGCCTGACACTGCCCGCCACGCTCGTCTTCGACCAGCCGACCCCCGTCGCGCTGGCGGAACACCTGTTGGACCTGCTGATGCCGCGGGACGCCGTCGACGACCTGCCGTCGACGGACGAACTCGACCGGCTCGAGGCGGCGCTCGCCCGCCGTTCCGGCGACGACCTCGACCGGGTCCGGATCGTGATGCGGCTGGAGTCGCTCCTGGCCGCGACCCGGAACGGGACCGGTACGGCCTCCGCTGACAGCGCCGCCCTGGCCGACCGGCTGGGACACGCCACGGACGACGAACTGTTCGATTTGGTCGAGAGGGATCTGGGACTCAAGTGACCGCCGCCGCTCCAAGGACCCCGCAGGAGAGCACGATGACGACCGAAGCGAGCAAGAGCCCCACCGAGCACAAGCTCCGTGACTATCTCGGCCGCGCGATCGCCGAACTGCACGACACCCGCCGGCGGTTGCGCGAGGCCGAGTCGCAGGAGCACGAGCCCATGGCCATCGTGTCGGTGGCCTGCACCCTGCCCGGCGGCGTGCGTTCGCCCGAGGAACTCTGGCGGCTCCTCGCCTCCGGCACGGACGCCGTCACCCCGTTCCCCGACGACCGAGGCTGGGACGACAGCCCGCTGGCCGGCGCCGAGGGCGCCGCGGCCCCCGAAGCGTCCCGGGGCGGCTTCCTGCACGACGCGGGCATGTTCGACCCCGCGTTCTTCGGCATCAACCCGCGCGAGGCGCTGGCCATGGACCCGCAGCAGCGGCTGGTCCTGGAATCGGCCTGGGAGGCGATGGAGCGAGCCGGCATCCACCCCGACACCCTGCGCGGCTCCCGTACGGGCGTGTTCCTCGGAGCCAGCGGGCAGGGCTACGGCATCAACATGCAGGCCGGCACCGGCACCGAGGGCTACCAGCTCACCGGCGGCGCCACCTCCGTCCTCTCCGGCCGTATCGCCTACACGCTCGGCCTGCGCGGGCCCGCGGTCAGTGTGGACACCGCCTGCTCCTCGTCACTGACCGCCCTGCACCTGGCCGCCCAGTCCATCCGCGCCGGTGACTGCTCCATGGCCTTCGCCGGCGGGGTCACCGTCATGCCGCACCCGGTCGCCTTCCACGAGTTCAGCCGGCAGGGCGGCCTGGCCTCCGACGGCCGGTGCAAGGCGTTCTCCGCCGACGCGGACGGCACCGGCTGGAGCGAGGGCGTCGGCGTCCTGCTCATCGAGCGGCTCTCCGACGCCCGCCGCCACGGCCACCCGGTGCTCGCGGTGATGCGGGGCAGCGCGGTCAACCAGGACGGAACCTCCAACGGCCTCACCGCCCCCAGCGGCCCCGCCCAGGAACGCGTCATCCGCGCCGCGCTGGAGGACGCCCGCCTGACCCCCGACCAGGTCGACGCCGTCGAGGCGCACGGCACCGGCACCACGCTGGGCGACCCCATCGAGGCCCAGGCACTGCTGGCCACCTACGGCCGCGACCGGGACCGCCCGCTATGGCTCGGCTCGCTGAAGTCCAACATCGGCCACACCCAGTCCGCCGCCGGGGCCGCCGGCGTGATCAAGATGGTGCTGGCGATGCACCACGGGGTGCTGCCCCGCACCCTGCACGCCGACGTGCCCACCCCGCACGTGGACTGGTCCTCCGGCCGCATCGAACTGCTCACCGGCGAGCAGCCGTGGAAACCCGGTGAACACCCCCGCAGGGCCGCCGTCTCCTCCTTCGGCATCAGCGGCACCAACGCCCACGTCATCCTGGAGGAACCCCCCGCCGACGCCCCCGCCGAGGAGCCCGCTCCCCGCCGGCCCGCCCCCGCCACCGTGCCGCTGCCGGTCTCCGGCCGGACCCCGCAGGCCCTGGCGGCGCAGGCCGCCCGGCTGCGCACCTTCCTGGACGACGCGACGGGGGCCGCCGCCGAACTCATCGACCTCGCCCACTCGCTCGGCGCGACCCGCCGGTCCCACGACCACCGCGGCATCGTCCTGGCCACCGGCCAGGCCGACGCCCTGGCCGGCCTGCGGACCCTCCAGGAGGGCCGCACCGGGCCCGACGTGCTCACCGGCGCCGTACGGCCCGGCCGGACCGCCTTCCTGTTCACCGGACAGGGCGCACAGCACGCGGGCATGGCGCGCGACCTGTACGACACCTTCCCGGTGTTCGCCGAAACCTTCGACACGGTGTGCCGGAAGACCGGCGGCGAAAGGCCGCTGAAGGAGATCGTCTTCGAGGACGGCGCGGCGCTGGACCGCACCGTCCACACCCAGCCGGCCCTGTTCGCCGTCGAGGTCGCGCTCTTCCGCCTGGCCGAGTCGTGGGGCCTGCGCCCCGACGTCCTGGCGGGCCACTCGATCGGCGAGCTGGCCGCCGCCCACATCGCGGGCATCCTGTCGCTGGACGACGCCTGCCGCCTGGTCGCGGCCCGCGGCCGGCTGATGGAGGAACTGCCCGCCGGCGGCGCGATGCTGGCCGTCGAGGCGGCCGAGGGCGACATCGAGCTGCCCGACGGCGTGGACCTCGCGGCGGTCAACGGGCCCTCGTCCCTGACGGTCTCGGGCGACGCCGCCGCGATCGACGCGCTGGAGGCACAACTGCGCGGCCAGGGCCGCAAGGTCAAGCGGCTCGCGGTCTCGCACGCCTTCCACTCGCACCTGATGGAACCCATGCTCGACGCGTTCGCCGCGACCGCCCGCGACCTCACCTACCACCCGCCGACGATCCCGATGGTCTCCACCGTCGCCCTCGACGGCGACCCGACGACCTGGGAGTACTGGGTCAGCCAGGTCCGCTCCACCGTCCGGTTCGCCGACGCCGCCCGGGAACTGGGCCGCCAGGGCGTCACCCGGTACGTCGAGATGGGCCCCGACGGGGTCCTCTGCGCCCTGGTCGGCGCCACGGACGACACCGCGCTCGCCGTCCCCCTCCAGCGCAACGGCCGCGACCAGACGGACACCCTGCTGCGGGCCGTGGCACGCCTGCACGTCGCGGGGCTCGACCCCGACTGGGCGGCCGTCCTGGAGCCGTGGAGCCCCCGCCGGGTGGACCTGCCCACCTACGCCTTCCAACGACAGCACTACTGGCCGGCCCCCAGCAGCCCGGCCGACCTCAGGACGGCCGGGCTCAGCGGCGCCGGACACCCGCTGCTGGGCGCGCTCGTCTCGGTGGCCGGTGACGGGGGCCTCGTCCTCACCGGCCGGCTCTCCCGCACCACCCACCCCTGGCTCGGCGACCACCGTGTCCTCGGTGCGGTCCTCGTCCCGGGCACCGCGCTCGTCGACCTCGCCCTGCACGCGGGCAGCCAGGTCGGCTGCCCCGTCGTGGACGAGCTGACCCTGGGCACCCCGGTGGAACTGCCCGAGCTGGGCGGACTGCGCATCCAGGCGGAGGTGGGCCCCCCGCGCGCGGACGGCTCCCGCGAGATCGCCCTCTACACCCGGCCCGACGAGGCCGAGGGAGCCGAGGGCGCGGACGGCGGCTGGATCCGGCACGCCACCGGCCTCCTGACCCCCGCACGCCCGGCGGCGGGCGAAACCCTGGCCCCGTGGCCGCCGCAGGACGCACCGCCCGTGGCACTGGACGACTTCTACGCCGCCGCGGCCGCCGCCGGCCTCGACTACGGGCCCCTCTTCCAGGGCCTGCGCGGCGCCTGGCGCGCCTCCGACGGCGCGGTCCACGCCGACGTGGCGCTGCCCGCCGCGGCCGACGGTGCGAACTCCCCGGACACCGGGGGCTTCGGCCTGCACCCCGCCCTCTTCGACGCCGCCCTGCACTGCGCGGCCCTGAGCGGCCCCTCGCAGAACGATCCGGCCGTCCGGGTGCCGTTCAGCTGGTCCGGCGTCACCCTGCACGCCCGGGGCGCCACCGCCCTGCGCGTGCGCCTGACCCCGACGAGCACGGACGCCGTCTCGCTCGAACTCGCCGACCCGGCGGGCCGGCCGGTCGCCTCCGTGGAGTCCCTGGTGCTGCGGCCGGCGATGCCCACCGACGGCCGGACACCCCCCGACACGCTCTTCCGCGTCGACTGGGCCCGCCTGCCCGCCTCCGGCCCCTCCACCCCGTGGACGGTCGTCGCCGGCACGAGGGGACTGGCGGCCCTGGCCGAACCCCCCGCCCTGGTGGCCGTCCACGCCGGCACCGACCCCGAGGACACCGACGACCCGGTCACCCTCGACGGGCCCGCCGCGGTCCGCCGCGCCGCCCACCGCGCCCTGGAGTACCTACGGACCTGGCTCGCCGACGAGCGCTTCGCCGCCTCCCGTCTCGTCCTGCTCACCCGAGGCGCCGTGCCCGCCGGGGACACCCCGGTCGACCCGGCCGCCGCCGCGGTGTGGGGTCTGGTGCGCAGCGCGCAGACCGAGCATCCGGGCCGGTTCGTCCTGCTCGACCTGGACCCGTCCGACGGCGGCACCCCCGTCACCGGCCTGACGGACACCGATGAGCCGCAACTCGCCCTGCGCCAGGGCACGCTGTACGCGCCCCGTCTCGTCCGCGCCACCGTTCCCCCGCCGGTGCCGGACCCGGCGCAGCCGCACGGCACGGTACTGATCACCGGCGGTACCGGCGTCCTCGGCGGCCGCGTCGCCCGGCACCTGGCCGCTGAACACGGCGTCCGTGACCTGCTGTTGGTGAGCCGGCGCGGCCCCCGAGCGCCCGGCGCGGACGAACTGGTCGCCGAGCTGGCCTCCCTGGGGGCGCGGGCCCGTGTCCTCGCCTGCGACGCGGCCGACCGCGAGGCGCTGGCCGAAGTACTCGCCGGCATCCCCGCCGACCGGCCGCTGACCGGTGTGGTGCACGCCGCCGGGATCGTGGACGACGGCGTGGTCACCTCCCTGACCCCCGACCGGCTCGACGCGGTGCTGGACGCCAAGGCGGCCTCCGCGCTGCACCTGGACGACCTGGTCGGCGACGTCTCCCTGTTCGTGCTGTTCTCCTCCGCCTCGGCGACCTTCGGCTCCGCCGGCCAGGCCGGCTACGCGGCGGCGAACGCGGTGCTGGACGCCGTCGCCCGCCGCAGGCCGGGCGCCGTCTCCGTCGGCTGGGGCCTGTGGGCGGAGACCTCCGGCATCTCCGCCGGGCTGGACGAGACGGGACGGGCCAGGATCCGGCGGGTCGGCTCCGCGCTCGCCACCGACGAGGCGCTGGCCGTCCTGGACGCCGTCCGCACGGGCGACACCCCGCACCTGGTCGCCCTCCGGCTGAACCTCGCCGAACTGCGGGACGCCGCGGACCGCGACCCCGCCGCGGTGGCACCCCTGCTGCGGGGCCTGGTCACCCGCCGCGTCCTGCCCGAGGCGGCGCGTGCCGTGCCCGGTGCCGCCTCCCCGCTGGGCGAGCGCCTCGCCGGTCTCGGCGAGGCCGAACGCACCGAACTGCTCACCGAGTTGGTGCGCTCGGAGGCCGCCGGTGTGCTCGGTCACACCGGCGCGGAGCCGATCGAGGACCACAAGCCGTTCAGGGACCTGGGCTTCGACTCGCTGACCGCCGTGGAACTGCGCAACCGGCTCGGCGCCGTGACCGGCCTGCGGCTGCCCGCGGCCCTCGTCTTCGACTACCCCTCCCCGCAGGACCTGGTGGCCCACCTGCTGCCCCGCCTGACCGGGGCGGCGGACACCCCGGCGCCCGCGCGGGCCGCCCGCCGCGCCGCCGACGACGAGCCCATCGCCATCGTCGCGATGAGCTGCCGCTACCCCGGCGAAGTCAACAGCCCCGAGGACCTGTGGAACCTGGTGGCGACGGGCTCCGACGCCATCGGCCCCTTCCCCGGCAACCGCGGCTGGGACACCACCGCCCTCTACGACCCCGACCCCGACGCGGCCGGCAAGTCCTACGTCCTCCAGGGCGGTTTCGTCCACGACGCGGACCGCTTCGACCCCGTGCCCTTCGGTATCTCGCCGCGCGAGGCGCTGGCGATGGACCCGCAGCAGCGGCTGATGCTGGAAGCCTCCTGGGAGGCCTTCGAGCGGGCCGGAATCGACCCGAGCTCCCTGCGCGGCACCTCCACCGGCGTGTTCGCCGGACTCATGTACCACGACTACGGCGCCACCATGACCGTGCTGCCGGAAGGGGTCGAGGGCTACCTCGGCACCGGCACCTCGGGCAGCGTGCTCGCCGGCCGGGTGTCCTACACCTTCGGACTCGAGGGTCCGGCCATGACCGTGGACACCGCCTGCTCCTCCTCCCTGGTCACCCTGCACCTGGCCTGCCAGGCACTGCGCAACGGCGAGTGCGACATGGCGCTGGCGGGCGGCGTCACGGTGCTCTCCACCCCCGGCGTCTTCATCGACTTCAGCAGGCAGCGCGCCCTGGCCTCCGACGGCCGCTGCCGTTCGTTCTCCGCGGACGCCGACGGCACCGGGTGGGCCGAGGGCGTGGGGGTGCTGCTGGTGGAGCGGCTCTCCGACGCCGTACGCAACGGCCACGACGTCCTGGCCGTGGTGCGCGGCTCCGCGGTCAACCAGGACGGCGCGTCCAACGGCCTGACCGCCCCCAACGGCCCCTCCCAGGAACGCGTCATCGGCGCGGCGCTGGCCGCTGCCGGCCTGGAGCCGCACCAGGTGGACGTGGTGGAGGCGCACGGTACCGGTACCACGCTGGGTGACCCGATCGAGGCGCAGGCGCTGCTCAACGCCTACGGGCAGGACCGGCCCGCCGGCAAACCGCTGTGGCTGGGGTCGCTGAAGTCGAACATCGGGCACACCCAGGCCGCGGCCGGTGCCGGCGGTGTGATCAAGATGGTGCAGGCGCTGCGGCACGGAGTCATGCCGCAGACCCTGCACGCGCAGGAGCCCACCCCCCACGTGGACTGGTCCTCCGGCGCCGTCGAACTGCTCACGCAGGCCCGCCCGTGGCCGGGCGGACAGCAGCCCCGCCGGGCCGCGGTGTCCTCCTTCGGCGTCAGCGGCACCAACGCCCACGTCGTGCTGGAGGAATACCGCGCACCGGAGCCCACCGCCACCCCCGCACCGGACGACGCACCCGCACGCCCCGAACTCCCCTGGATCCTGTCCGCCAAGAACGCGGCCGCCCTCCAGGAATCCGCCGCCAGGCTCGCAGCCGTCGCGGACGGCACGGACCCCGCCGACGCCGCCTGGCAGCTGGCCACCGGGCGGGCGGTGCTGGAGCACCGGGCCGTGGTGCTGGGACCGGACCGTCCCGGCGCCCTGCGGGCGTTGGCCCAGGGCGTCCCGCATCCGGGCGTGGTGCGGGGAGCGGCCCGGTCACGGATCTCACCCGTCTTCCTGTTCCCCGGCCACGGGACGCAGTGGGCGGGGATGGGCGCGGAACTGCTGGAACGGGAGCCGGTGTTCGCCGAGGCGATGGCCGAGTGCGGAAGAGCGCTCGGGCGGTTCACCGATTTCTCGCTGCTGGACGTGGTGCGCAGCGGGGAGGGCCTGGAACGGGCCGAGGTGGAGCAGCCGGTGCTGTGGGCGGTGATGGTGTCACTGGCCCGGCTCTGGGCGTCGGTGGGCGTAGTGCCCTCGGCGGTGGTGGGCCACTCGCTGGGAGAGATCGCCGCGGCGGTCGTCGCCGGCGGCCTGTCGCTGGAGGACGGGGCACGGGTGGTCGCGCTCAGGGCGCGGGTGATCGCCGAAGAGCTGGTGGGATCGGGAGGGATGGTGTCGCTGGGGCTGCCGGCCCCGGCGGCTGAGCAGCTGATCGCGCAGTGGCCCGGTCTGTCGGTCGCAGCGGTCAACGGGCCCGGTTCCACCGTCGTCTCCGGCGACCCGGCCGGTGTGGAAGGACTGCTGGCGCACTGCGAAGGCGCGGGAGTCCGGGCCCGGCGGGTGCCGATCGACTACGCGTCCCACTCGGTACAGGTGGAACGGGTCCGGGACCGGCTGCTGGAGGCGCTGGCCCCCCTCACGCCGGTCTCCTCGACGGTGCCGTTCCACTCGACGGTGTCGGGGGAGCGGATGGACACCGCGGGACTGGACGCGGCGTACTGGTACGGCAACCTGCGCGGCACCGTACGGTTCGCGGACGCCACGGACGCCCTGCTGGCCGAGGGCCGGTCGGTGTTCCTGGAGATCAGCGCCCATCCCGTGCTGATGGTCGGGGTCCAGGAGAGCATGGAGGCCGCGGACCGCTCCGGGGCGGTGCTGGGCACGCTGCGCCGTGGCGAGGGCGGCCGCCGGCGGTGGACGACCGCACTGGCCGAGGCCCACGTGCACGGCATCCCCGTCGACTGGCGCACCGTCCTGGAGGACCGCACCGGCAGCGGCGTCGACCTGCCCACCTACCCCTTCCAGCGAGAACGCTTCTGGCCCGAGAGCCGGGCACTGCCCGCCGACGTCTCCGCCATGGGCCTGGACCGCGCCGACCACCCGATGCTCGGCGCGGCGGTACCGGTCGCCGGCACGGACGGAGTGCTGCTCACCGGACGCATCGCCGCGGACACCCACCCGTGGATCGCCGATCACGTCCTGCTGGGCACCACCCTGCTCCCCGGCACCGCCCTGGTCGAACTCGCCCTCCGGGCCGGCGCGTCGGCCGGCTGCCCGCATCTGGACGACCTCGCCCTGGAGACCCCGCTCACCCTGCCCACGGGACGGGCGGTCGTCCTGCAGGTCGTCGTCGCGGACAGCACCCCCGACCAGAGCACCCGCGCCCTCACCGTCTACTCCCGCATCGAGGGCGACGACGGAGCCTGGACCCGCAACGCCAGGGGCACCGTCCGTGCCGCCGACCCCGCCGACCACGTCCCGCAACCGCTCCCGTGGCCCCCCGCGGACACCGAACCGGTCGACCTGACCGGGCTCTACGAACCCGCCGCCGACAGCGGCTACGGGTACGGCCCCGCCTTCCGGGGCCTGCGCTCCGTCCGGCGGCGGGACAACGAGGTGTTCGCCGAGGTCACGCTCCCCTCCGAAGCCCGCACCGGCGCCGAGGGATTCTCCCTGCACCCCGCCCTCCTCGACGCCGCCCTGCACGCCATCGGAGCCGGAGGACTCCTCCCCGGCGCCGACGGCGTACACATCCCCTTCGCCTGGCAGGGCGTCACCGCGTACACGGCGGGCAGCACCGAACTGCGGGTCCGGCTGAGCCGCTCCACCGAGCGGGAGTCCATACGCCTGGAAGCCGTCACCACCACCGGCGCCCCGGTGATCCATGTCGAGTCGCTGGAGCTCCGTCCGGTCTCCGCCGCCCAGCTGACCTCCGCGAACGGCCCCGGCGACGCACTGTTCACCACCGACTGGACATCCGCCGCCCCCGGCCCGTTCCCCGCCACCTGGGCCGTGGTCGGCGGCGACATCCTCGGCGCGGCCGACCACCTGGCCGAGGAGGACTTCGCCGTCGAGTGGCACGCCGACACCGCCGCGCTGATCGCCTACGTCGACGCGGGCATGAACGTGCCCGAGGTCGTCCTCCTCTCCGGAGCGGCGACACCGGACGACGACGTCGAGGCGGTGCACCGCCGGGTCGCCGAAGTGCTCGAACCGGCACAGGCCCTCCTCGCGGACCGGCGCTTCGACGAGACCCGCATCGCGCTCCTCACCTGCGGCTCCGTCGCCGTACGGGACGGTGAGGACATCACCGACCTGCCCGGCGCGGCCGCCCGCGGACTGCTCCGGTCGGCACACTCCGAACACCCCGGCCGGTTCGTGCTCGTCGACACCGACGGCGACCTCACCGGCCTCGCCGAGGCACTCGTCCCCGGCGAGCCGGAGACCGCCCTGCGCGGCGGTTCCCTGCTGGTGCCCCGCCTCGTCCGCGCCCGGCCGGCGGGCGAGCCCGCACTGCCCGCCGGAACCGTCCTGGTCACCGGCGGCACCGGAGGACTCGGCGGCCTGGTCGCCCGGCACCTCGCCACCGCCCACGGCGTCACCGACCTGCTCCTGCTCAGCCGCTCCGGCCCGGACGCCCCCGGAGCCGCCGACCTCACCGCCGACCTCGCCGCTCTCGGCGCCCGGGCCGAGATCGTCGCCTGCGACGCGGCCGACGAGGACCGCCTCGCCGAGGTGCTGACCGGCCGCCGGATCGCCACCGTGGTGCACGCGGCAGGCGTCCTGGACGACGGTGTCTTCGAGTCGATGACACCCAAGCGCGCCGCGGCCGTCCTGCGCCCCAAGACCGACGCGGCACTCCACCTGAGCAAACTGGCCGGGGCCGAACTGTTCGTGTTCTTCTCCTCCGTCAGCGGCACCTTCGGAGCACCCGGCCAGGCCAACTACGCCGCCGCCAACGCGGCACTGGACGCACTGGCCGCCCAGCTCCGCGCCCGCGGCCGCGACGCCCTCTCCATCGCCTGGGGCATGTGGGCCACCAGCACCGGCATGACCGGCCACCTCGCCGACACCGCACGCGAGGACGCGGCCGGCGGCGGAACCGCTCTGTCCGACGAGGACGGCCTCACCCTGCTCGACGCCGCCCTCACCACCGGCCGCTCCCACGTGGTGGCGGCACGCCTGGACCTGACCGCCCTGCGCGCCCACGCGGGCAGCGTTCCGGTGCCCGCGCTGCTGCGCACCCTCGTCCCCCCGCCGGCCCGGCGGACGGCCGGGGAAGAGCGGCCGGACACATCCTCGCTCAGCGCCCGCCTGGCCCCCCTCGACCCCTCCGAGCGGCGACAGGTCGTACTCGACCTGATCCGCGGCCACGCGGCCGCAGTCCTCGGACACGCCTCCGCCGAGGCCATCCACCCCGAACTCGGCTTCACCGACCTGGGGTTCAGCTCACTCAGCGCGGTCGAGATCCGCAACCAGCTCAGCGCCGCCACCGGACTCAGGCTGCCGACCACCCTGGTCTTCGACCACCCGAACGCCGACCGCCTCGCCGACCACCTGCTGGAACACCTGGTGGTCGAGGACACCGAGACCGGCCCCGCCGCACTCCTGGCCGACCTGGACCGGCTCGACGCCGCCCTCGCCGCGGCCGGCCCGGGCGACGAGACCCGCAGCCGCGTGGTCTCGCGGCTGCACGCACTGCTCGCCCGGCACGACACCGCGGACGACTCGGGCCTCGTCACCGCCGCCGGAAACCTCGACACGGCGGACGACGACAACCTCTTCGCCTTCATCGACAACGAACTGGGAGCCTGAGGCGATGCCGGACGAGACAGTCGGCGCACGTGCCGTGTCCACCGAGGACAAGCTGCGGGACTACCTGAAGAGGGTCACCACCGACCTCGCCTCGGTACGCCAGCGGCTCCGCGCCGCGGAGTCCACCGAGCACGAGCCGATCGCCATCATCGGCATGTCCTGCCGCTTCCCCGGCGGAGTCGACTCACCCGAGGCACTGTGGCGCCTGGTGCGCGACGGCGTCGACGCGATGGGCGACTTCCCCACCGACCGCGGCTGGGACATGTCGCCCTTCACCACCGGCATCGCCGCCGAGGCGGAATTCTCCCGCGAGGGAGGCTTCCTCGACGGCGTCGCCGACTTCGACCCCTCGCTGTTCAACATCTCGCCCCACGAGGCGCTCGCCATGGACCCCCAGCAGCGGCTGATGCTGGAGACCTCCTGGGAAGCCGTGGAACGCGCCGGCATCGACCCGCTGTCCCTGCGCGGGAGCCGCACCGGCGTCTTCACCGGTGTCATGTACAACGAATACGCCTCGCGCGTCATGTCCGTCCCCGACGAGGTCGCCGGACACCTGGGCACCGGCAACAGCGGAAGCGTCGTCTCCGGCCGGGTCGCCTACACCCTGGGGCTGGAGGGCCCCGCCCTGACCGTGGACACCGCCTGCTCCTCGTCCCTGGTGGCCCTGCACCTGGCCATGCGCTCCCTGCGCAGCGGCGAGAGCTCACTGGCCCTGGCCGGCGGCGTCGCGGTCATGGTCACCCCGAACACCTTCGTCGACTTCGCCCTGTCCGGAGGCCTCGCCTCCGACGGCCGCTGCAAGGCCTTCTCCGCGGACGCCGACGGCACCGGCTGGGCCGAGGGCGTGGGGGTGCTGCTGGTGGAGCGGCTCTCCGACGCCGTACGCAACGGCCACGACGTCCTGGCCGTGGTGCGCGGCTCCGCGGTCAACCAGGACGGTGCCTCCAGCGGCCTGACCGCCCCCAACGGCCCCTCCCAGCAACGCGTCATCCGCGCCGCGCTCGCCTCGGCCCGGCTGACCGCCGCCGACATCGACGTGGTGGAGGCGCACGGTACCGGTACCACGCTGGGTGACCCGATCGAGGCGCAGGCGCTGCTCAACGCCTACGGGCAGGACCGGCCCGCCGGCAAGCCGCTGTGGCTGGGGTCGCTGAAGTCGAACATCGGGCACACCCAGGCCGCGGCCGGTGCCGGCGGTGTGATCAAGATGGTGCAGGCGCTGCGGCACGGAGTCATGCCGCAGACCCTGCACGCGCAGGAGCCCACCCCCCACGTGGACTGGTCCTCCGGCGCCGTCGAACTGCTCACGCAGGCCCGCCCGTGGCCGGGCGGACAGCAGCCCCGCCGGGCCGCGGTGTCCTCCTTCGGCGTCAGCGGCACCAACGCCCACGTCGTGCTGGAGGAATACCGCGCACCGGAGCCCACCGCCACCCCCGCACCGGACGACGCACCCGCACGCCCCGAACTCCCCGCCCTCCCCTGGATCCTGTCCGGACGCACCCCGCAGGCACTGCGCGGCCAGGCCGGGCAACTGCTCAGCCACCTCCAGGAGATCGGGGAGGAGAACAGCCCGGCACCCCTCGACATCGGATTCTCCTGCGCCACCACCCGCGCGATGCTGGAGCACTCCGCGGTGGTGCTGGCCGAGGACCACGCCGGGTTCCTCCGCGGCCTGACCGCGCTGGCCGAGGGCCGGGAGACCGCGGAAGTGATCACCCGCACCCAGGAACCGGGACAGGGCGGCACCGTCTTCGTCTTTCCCGGTCAGGGTTCGCAGTGGGTGGGGATGGCGGGGGAGTTGTTGGAGCGGGAGCCGGTGTTCGCCGGGGCGATGGCGGAGTGTGGGCGGGCGTTGGAGCCGTTCACGGATTTCTCCCTGTTGGAGGTGGTGCGGGGGGAGGGTGCGGAGCTGGAGCGGGTGGAGGTGGTCCAGCCGGTGTTGTGGGCGGTGATGGTGTCTTTGGCGCGGTTGTGGGCGTCGGTGGGTGTGGTGCCGGCGGCGGTGGTGGGTCATTCGCAGGGGGAGATCGCTGCGGCGGTGGTGGCGGGTGGTCTGTCGTTGGAGGACGGGGCGCGGGTGGTGGCGCTGCGGGCTCGTGCGATCGCGGGGGAGTTGTCGGGGCTGGGGGGGATGGTGTCCCTGGCGGTTCCGGTGGCGCGGGCGCGGGAGTTGGTGGCGCGGTGGGCGGGGTTGTCGGTGGCGGCGGTGAACGGGCCGGGTTCCACGGTGGTGTCCGGTGATGCGGGTGCGGTGGAGGAGTTGCTCGCGTACTGCGTGGAGGAGGGGGTCCGGGCGCGTCGTGTGCCGGTGGACTATGCCTCGCACTGTGTGCAGGTGGAGCGGGTCCGGGAGCGGTTGTTGGAGGATCTGGGTCCGGTGGTGCCGGTGTCCTCGTCGGTGCCGTTCTATTCGACGGTGAGTGGTCTGCGGGAGGACACGGCGGGGCTGGACGCGCGGTACTGGTTCGACAATCTGCGTAACACGGTGCGGTTCGAGGACGTCACCCGCACCCTGCTGACCGAGGGGCGCACCCTGTTCCTGGAGATCAGCCCCCACCCCGGCCTCAGCATGGGCATCGGCGAGAGCGTCGAAGCCCTCGGCCTGAGCGCCTCCGTCCTGTGCACCCTGCGCCGCGGCGAGGGCGGAGTCCGGCGCTGGCTCACCGCGGTCGCCGAAGCAGCCGTACACGGCGTCCGCGTCGACTGGGCCGCGCTCTACGCCGGCCGCGGCGGCACCCGCGTCGAACTGCCCACCTACGCCTTCCAGCGCCGCCGCTACTGGCTGGACACCATCACATTCGAACCACCCGCCGCGGACACCTCACAGGACTGGTTCTGGTCCGCCGTCGAGCAGGAGGACCTGCCCGCCCTCCAGCGCATGCTCGACGTGAGCGGCCGGACCCCACTGGAGGAGGCGCTGTCCGCGCTCTCCTCCTGGCACCGGCGGGACCGCGAACGCAGCCGCATCGAGAACTGGCGCTACCTGACCGCCTGGACCCCCGCACAACTCCCCGCCGGACGGCTCGACGGCCGCTGGGCCATCGCCGTACCACCGGACCACCACGCACACCCGCTGGTCACCGCCGTCACCGAAGCCCTCACCGAAGCCGGCGCCACCCCCGAACTGCTGCCCGTCTCCCACCAGGACGAGCGCGGCACCCTCGCCGACCGGCTGCGCGGCGCCGACGGCGTGCTCTCACTCCTCTTCCTCACCGACGGCCACGCCCCCGGCCACCCCGCCACCCCGGCCGGCTTCGCCACCACCATCACCCTGCTGCACGCCGTGCACGACACCGGCGGGACGCTGCGCCTGTGGTGCGCCACCTCCGGCGCCGTCGCCGCCGGCCCCGGAGACACCGTCACCCACCCCGAACAGGCCCTGACCTGGGGGCTCGGCCGGGTCGCCGCCCACGAATACACCCAGTGGGGCGGGCTGGTCGACCTGCCCGCCACCCCCGAACCGCGCGCCCTGGCCCGCCTCGCCGCCGTCCTCGCCGGCACCGACGAGGACCAGGCCGCGATACGCGCCACCGGGATCTTCGTGCCCCGCCTGCGCCGCGCCGAGCCGACCCCGCCCCGACGGGTGTGGCAGCCCTCCGGCACCGTGCTCGTCACCGGCGGCACCGGCGGCGTCGGCGCCCACGTCGCCCGCTGGCTCGCCGCCTCCGGCGCCGAACACCTGCTGCTGCTCAGCCGGCGCGGCCCCGACGCCCCCGGAGCGGCGGAACTCGCCGCCGAACTGGAGGAGTCGGGCACCGAGGTCACCATCGCCGCGGTGGACGCGGCCGATCACGACGCGCTGGCCGCCGTCCTCGCGGACCTGCCCGCCGACCGGCCGCTGACCTCCGTCTTCCACGCCGCAGGCGTCGTCGACTCCAGCATCGTGGACTCACTCACACCGGACCGCGTCGAGACCGCCCTGCGCGCCAAGGCCGCCAGCGCCCTCAACCTGCACCGGGCCACCGCGCACCTGGACCTGTCGGCCTTCGTCCTCTTCTCGTCGCTCGCCGGCGTCTTCGGCTCCGCAGGAGAGGGCAACTACGCCCCCGGCAACGCCTTCCTCGACGCCTTCGCGCAGTACCGCCGCTCCCGCGGCCTGGCCGCGACCTCCGTGGCCTGGGGCTCATGGGCGGGCGGCGGAATGGCGGAGGGCGACTTCGGCGACGTCCTGGAGCGCCACGGCATCTTCCGGATGGAGCCCGAACTCGCCCTGGCGGGACTGCGTACGGCGCTGGAACGCGACGAGACCACGCTCGCCCTCGCCGACATCCGCTGGGAGGTCTTCTCCTGGTTCTTCACCGCCACCCACCCCAGCCACCTCCTCGACGAACTCCCCGACGTGCGCAGGCTCCGGCAGACCGCGCAGCAGAACCCCGCCCCGGACCCCGCCGCCGACCAGGAGAGCCTGCCACCGGCCCAGCGGCTGGCGGGCGCCTCGGAGGCGGAGCGCAACCGGTTCCTGCTCGACCTGGTCCGCGACCAGGTGGCCCTGGTGCTCGGCTACGAATCGGGCTCCGAGGTGGAGCCGGGACGGGCGCTCGGCGAACTCGGCCTCACCTCGGCGGGCGCCGTCGAACTCCGCAACCGCCTCACCTTCACCACCGGGCTGCGCATCTCCGCGACCGTCGTCTTCGACCACCCCAGCCCGCTGGCCCTCTCCCGCTTCCTGGCCACCGAGATCACCGGCGCCGCAGCCGACGGAACCCCCGAGGCCACCGCCCCGACGGCGCCCGCCCACGACGGCACCGCCCCCGTCACCGACGACCCCGTCGTCATCGTCGGCATGGCCTGCCGCTTCCCCGGCGGCGTCCGCTCCCCGGAAGACCTGTGGCAGCTGGTCGAATCCGGCACCGACGCCATGGGCCCCTTCCCCGCCGACCGCGGCTGGGACCTCCACGCACCCGGCGGCGACTACCCCCACACCGGTGGCTTCCTCCCCGACGCCACCGACTTCGACGCCGAGCTGTTCGGCATCTCGCCGCGCGAGGCACTGGCCATGGACCCCCAGCAGCGCCTGCTCCTCGAAGCCTCCTGGGAGGTGCTGGAGCGCGCGGGCATCCACCCCCGGTCACTGGCCGGCTCGCGCACGGCGGTGTACGCCGGCACCGGCGGCCAGGACTACCTGACCGTGCTGGCGGGCGACCCCGAGGCCGGCGAAGGCTACCTCGTCACCGGCGGTTCCCCCAGCGTGCTGTCCGGCCGGATCGCCTACGCCTTCGGACTGGAGGGCCCGGCCGTCACCGTGGACACCGCCTGCTCGTCGTCCCTGGTCGCCCTCCACCTGGCCTGCCAGTCGCTGCGGTACCAGGAGAGCGACCTCGCCCTGGTCGGCGGAGTCAACGTCCTGTCCACACCGTCCGTCTTCGCCGAGTTCAGCAAGCAGCGCGGCCAGGCCGCCGACGGCCGCTGCAAGGCCTTCTCCGCCGACGCCGACGGCGCCGGATGGGGAGAAGGCGTCGGCGTCCTGCTCATCGAGCGGCTCTCCGACGCCGTCCGCAACGGGCACGAGGTCCTGGCCGTGGTCCGCGGCAGCGCCGTCAACTCCGACGGCGCCTCCAACGGCCTGACCGCGCCCAACGGCCCCTCCCAGCAGCGGGTGATCCGCGCCGCGCTGGCCTCGGCCGGCCTGGAGGCGGCCGACGTCGACCTGGTGGAGGCGCACGGCACGGGCACGAAGCTCGGCGACCCGATCGAGGCGGAAGCGCTTCTCGCCACGTACGGCAAGGACCGCTCCGAACCCCTCTATCTGGGTTCGGTGAAGTCCAACATCGGCCACACCCAGGCCGCCGCCGGCGTCGCCGGCGTCATCAAGGCCGTCATGGCGGTGCGGCACGGGGTCCTCCCGGCGACGCTGCACGCGGACGAGCCGACCCCGGAGGTGGACTGGTCCTCCGGATCGGTGGAAGTGCTCACCGAGAACCGCACCTGGCCGCGGACGACCCGGCCACGCCGGGCCAGCGTCTCCTCGTTCGGGATCAGCGGCACCAACGCGCACACCATCCTGGAACAGGCTCCGCACCCGGCCGACGCCCCCGCCGCCGCACGAGGCGAGCGCCCGGACCTCCCGCTGCCCCTCCCGCTGTCCGGCGCTACACCCGAGGCACTCGCCCGGCAGGCCGCCCTGCTCGCCGGAGTGGACGCGGACCCCGCCGACCTGGCGCACTCCCTGGCCGCCACCCGCGCCGACCTGGCCCACCGCGCCGTGGTCTTCGCCCCCCACACGGCCGCCCTGACCGCCCTCGCCCTCGGCGAACCCACCCCGGACACGGTGTGTGACAAGGTCGTGCACGGCGGCCTGGCCCTGCTGTTCTCCGGCCAGGGCTCGCAACGGCTGGGCATGGGCCGGGAGTTGTACGAGGCGTACGGGGTGTTCGCGGACGCGTTCGACGCTGTCTGCGCCCGCGTGGACCTGGAACGGCCGTTGCGGGATGTGGTGTTCGGTGACGACGCCGGTCTGCTGGGGCGGACCGTCTACACGCAGGCGGGCCTGTTCGCCCTGGAAGTGGCCCTCTTCCGCCTCCTGGAGTCCTGGGGGGTCACCCCGGACGTGCTCGTGGGGCACTCGATCGGTGAGCTGGCCGCCGCGCATGTGGCCGGGGTGCTCTCCCTGGACGACGCGTGCACCTTGGTGTCGGCGCGCGGGCGGTTGATGGACGCCCTGCCCGAGGGCGGTGCGATGCTCGCCGTGGAGACGGCCGAGGAGGACCTCGTACTTCCCGACGGGGTGGACCTCGCCGCCGTCAACGGCCCCACCTCGGTGACCGTCTCCGGCGATGCCGCGGCCGTCGCCGTCCTGGAGGAGCGGCTGCGCGGGGAGGGGGTCCGGGTCAAGCGGCTGGCGGTCTCCCACGCCTTCCACTCGCACCTGATGGAACCCATGCTCGACGAATTCACCACGGTCGCCGAGTCGTTGACGTACCACACCCCGCAGATCCCGATCGTGACGACCGCGCCGGGGCAGATCGACACCCCCGCCTACTGGGTCGGACAGGTACGGCAGCCGGTCCGCTTCGCCGACG